>NZ_JBWKXQ010000021.1:0-91076 GCF_059423125.1 Variovorax sp. GW531-E2
CCCCTGAAAAGCTCGTCGTCCCGCCCCGCCTTCGACAGCGAGGCGCTGCTGCGCGGCAGCGGGCTGCGCGTGACGCGCGCCGCCCAGACCGTGCTCGAGCTGCTCGAACACGGCTCGCAGCCGCTGACCCACGAGGAAGTGGCCGCCGCCTACACCGCCGCCACGGGCGAGCCGCCCGACCGCGTCACGCTCTACCGCGTGCTCGACCGGCTGGTCGAGGCCGGCCTGTGCGACCGCCGCGTGGGCGCCGACCGGGTCAACCGCTTCGCGCGGCACGTCGACACCGCCTCGGGCAACACCTTCGAATGCGACCAGTGCCACAAGGTGCTGGCCCTGCCCTCCGACCCCGAACTGCCCAAGGTGATGGGTCGGCTCGGCAAGGCGCTGCGCAAGCAGGGCATCGACACGCGGCACACGGCGCTCACGCTGCACGGCATGTGCGGCGACTGCGCCCGATAGCGTCATCGCGCTGCGCGATGTACGTCTCCCGGCACCACCGCCAGCCCGACCTCGGCGCGAGCCACGCGCTGATCGACGCGCACCCGCTGGGCGCCTGGGTCGTTCAGGGCGCCGACGGGCTGGTCGCCAACCACCTGCCCTTTCTGCTCGACCGCTCGCGCGGCCCGTTCGGCACGCTGCTCGGCCACGTGTCGCGTGCCAATCCCGTGTGGCGTCAGCTCGATGCCCCGGCCCCGTCGGTCGTGATGTTCCAGGGACCGCAGGCCTACATCACGCCCGGCTGGTACCCCGGCAAGGCCGAGCACGGCCAGGTGGTGCCGACCTGGAACTACGCCGTCGCCCACGCGCACGGCATCGCGCGCGCCATCGACGACGAAGCCTGGCTGCTCGACCTGCTCGCGCGGCTGACCGCGGCGAACGAGGCAGGCCAGCCCGTGCCCTGGCGGACCACGGACGCGCCCGAGACCTTCATCCGCAAGCTGGCGCGCGCCGTGGTGGGCATCGAGATCCCCATCGACCGCCTCGAAGGCAAGCTCAAGGCCAGCCAGGACGAAGCCCTGCCGGACCGTCAAGGCACCGTGCAGGGCCTGGCCGCCGTCGGCAGCGAGAACGCGTCGGCCATGGCGCGGCTGGTACAGCAGGCGATGCAGCCCGGCGCCGCCGACGACTGAACTTCGCCTTTACACGTTCCACGACGGAAACGGATCGGGCAGGTTCTGCCACCACGAGGGGCCGAAGCGCATCTCGTTGGGCGTGAGCAGGCAGGCATCGAGCCGCGCGCGCAGTGCGGCTTCGTCCATGCCGATGCCGATCAGCACCAGCTCCTGGCGCGCGTCGCCGGTGGCGTCGTCCCAGTTCTTGCGGATGAGTTCGAGCCCGTCGGGGTCGGTCGGCCAGTGTTCGCGCGGCACGGCCGCCCACCACAGGCCCGCCACGCCGTAGCGGCAGGCGCCGCCGGCCTGCGACCACGCACCCGCGCGGGTCGGCCGGCTCGCGAGCCAGAAGAAGCCCTTGGAGCGCACCACGCCCTCCCACTCGCTCTGCACCAGGTCCCAGAAGCGCTGCGGATGGAACGGCAGGCGCGACCGGTAGACGAAGCTGCGGATGCCGTAGGCCTCGCTCTCGGGCACGTGCTCGCCGCGCAGCTCGGCCAGCCAGCCCGGCGCCTGCTCGGCCTGCTCGAAATCGAACAGGCCCGTGTCGAGCACGCGGTCGAGCGCGACGCGGCCGAATTCCGATTCTTCGATGCGCGCACGCGGGTTGAGGCTGCGCAGGATGGCCATCAGCCGCTCGCGCTCCTCGCCCTTCACGAGGTCGGTCTTGTTGACCACGAGCACGTCGCAGAACTCGATCTGCTCGATCAGCAGGTCGACCACCGTGCGCGTGTCTTCGTCGCCCAGCGACTGGCCGCGCTGGCCCAGGCTGTCGGGCGAGCCGTAGTCGCGCAGGAAGTTGAAGGCATCGACCACCGTGACCATGGTGTCCAGCCGCGCCACGTCGGCCAGGCTCTGGCCGTCTTCGCCCGCGAAGGTGAAGGTCTCGGCCACGGGCAAGGGCTCGGAGATGCCGGTCGACTCGATCACGAGCTGGTCGAAGCGCCCTTCCTTGGCGAGCCGCTTCACCTCGATCAGCAGGTCTTCGCGCAGCGTGCAGCAGATGCAGCCGTTGCTCATCTCGACCAGCTTCTCGTCGGTGCGCGACAGCGCGGCGCCGCCTTCGCGCACCAGCGCGGCGTCGATGTTGACCTCGCTCATGTCGTTGACGATCACCGCCACGCGGCGGCCCTCGCGGTTGTGCAGGATGTGGTTGAGCAGCGTGGTCTTGCCGGCGCCCAGGAAGCCGGACAGCACGGTGACGGGAAGGCGATCGGCCATGAGGGCAGGCTCCATAGTTGCAACAGAATTGCATTATATGGATTGACGCAACTCAGTTGCATTTCATGCGAACGTGACCGACAGGCGCACGCTCGCCTACCATCCGGCACATGACCGATTTCTCTGCCTTCGTCGCCCCGCCGCCCTCCGACGCGCCGCACGCGGCCGTCGTCGCCGCCGCGTCGGCCTGCCTCGACCGTTTCACGGCCGCGTTCAACGCCTCGGACACGCGCAGCATGGACGCCGAGCTGCACTTTCCGCACACGATGCTTTCGGGCGCGCAGCGGCTCGACTGGCCCGCGCCCGGCCGGCACCCGGTGGATTTCTTCGACACGCTCAAGGCCAGCGGCTGGGCCTCCACACAGTACGAGAAGAAGGAACCCGTGCTCGTGAGCCACGACAAGGTGCACTTCGTCGTGCACTACACGCGGCGCGATGCGGCCGGCGCGGTGCTCAGCACGCACGCCAACCTCTGGATCGTCGTGCAGGCCGAGGGGCGCTGGGGCATCGCCCTGCGCTCGTACTGATCAAAAAACAAGGACCGTCTCCCATGTCCCTTTCCGCACTGCAGCTCGTCTGGCCCTCGCCCGAGCATTTACCCGGCTACATCGCTGCGCTCGAGCGCGGCTGGTCGCCCAACAACCTGCGCGCCGAAGCCGGCCGCGAAGAACTGGCGCTGATCCGCACCGACCCCGACGGCTTTCTCGCCGGCCTCGTCGACCGCGAAGCCAAGGGCCCGCCCATCGCGCTGCCCACAGGCGGCACCGTGCCCCGGTTGCCGGGCTACCGGCGCTGGCTCTGGGACGGCGAGTTCTGCGGCAGCATCCAGCTGCGCTGGCAGCCGGGCACCAACGCCCTGCCTTCGTACTGCCTGGGCCACATCGGCTACGGCGTGGTGCCGTGGAAAAGCGGCCGGGGCTATGCCACCGCCGCACTGCGCGCGCTGCTGCCCGACGCGCGCGCCATCGGCCTGGACCATGTCGAGATCACGACCAGCCCCGACAACCTCGCCTCGCAGCGCGTGATCCGTGCCAACGGCGGCGTGCTGGTCGAGGAGTTCATCACCGAGCCCGGGCTCGGCGGCGCGCCCGAGCTGCGCTTTCGCATCGACGTGCGCGCACTCGGCTGACGCTACATCTCGAACGGCTCGACCTGCCGCCCGTCGATGTCGGTGAAGCCGTAGGCACGCGCGAGGTCGGCCACGCGCAGCACCTGGCCGGTCTTGTCGAGCACCTGCGCATCGCCCGCCAGCGCGGCCACGGCTCGGCCCAGGTAGCGCGGCGATTCGGTGCGCGCCAGCGCGGGGCGTTCCTGCCAGTGCGCCTCGTCGGTCTTGTGGCCCGCGAGCACGAACTCGGTGCGCATCCAGCCCGGCGACACCGCCACCGAAGCCACGCCGTGCGGCTGCAGTTCCTGCGCGATGCCGAAGGCCAGCCGCGTCATCGACGCCTTGGCGAGGTCGTAGAACAGGTTGCCGCGCAGGTAGTGGCCGCGGTCCCAGAAGGTGGTGGTGACGATCAGGCCCTGCTTGCGCGCCACCATGCCCGGTGCAGCGCAGCGGCTGGCCACGAGGTGGTTGCGCACGCCGCGGTCGAACATCGAATCCCAGTTGGCGAGCGGGTGTTCCCAGAACGGCGCCTCGAAGACACCGGTGAAGCTTTCGTGGCCGCCCCAGGCGTTGTTCACGAGCAGGTCGAGCCGGCCCTGCTCGCGCTCGACGCGCGCGAACAGCGCCGCCACTTCGTCTTCCTTCGTGTGGTCGCAGGCCACAGCAATGCCGTGCCCGCCGAATTGCGTGACCTCGTCGGCGGTGTCGTCGATGGTGCCGGGCAAGGCGGCCAGCTCGGACAGGGCGAGCAGCTGCCCGTAGCTGTCGGCCGGCCGCGCGCGGGTGCTGCGCCCGGTCACGTACACGGTGGCGCCGGCCGCGCCCAGTTCCTGCGCGATGCCGCGGCCCGCGCCGCGGCTGGCGCCGGTGACCACGGCCACGCGGCCCGCCAGCGGACGGTGCGCGGCGTCAGGGGTGGAGGGGGCTGCTGTCATGTGTCGTTGCTCCTTCGTTCGGTGAGGGTCCTTGGGCAGGACAGGCCGCCACGATAGGCCGGCCTCAGCGCGCCGTCTTGGAAGAAACCGAAACCCGGCGCGCCCGAGGAACTCGGTGGGCGTCACGCCGCACAGGGCGCGGAACTCGTTGACGAGGTGCGACTGGTCGTAGAACCCGTGGTCCAGCGCCATGTCGGCCCAGGCCGGCGCGCTGTGCAGGCGCAGTGCGCGCAGGCAGGCATGCAGCCGCGCCAGCCGGCCCCAGGCGCGCGGCGACAGCCCGACGTGCGCATGAAAGAGCTGCTGCAGCCGGCGCTCGCCCACGCCGACCGCCTGCGCCACCTCGCGCAAGGCCTGGCGACCGTCGGTGGTGGCGATGAGCCGTGCGGCGTGCATCGCGGCGGCCGGTGGCGTGCCGTCACCGGCTTTCTGCAGGCGCTTCATCAGGGCCTGCTGCAGCAGCTGCGCGCGTGCGGCATCGTCGCGCGCTTCGGCCATGCGCGCGAGCAGCGTCGTGCCCTCGCCGCCCCAGAGTTCGTCCAGGTGCACCGCGCGGCCCGCGATCTCGCCGGCCGGCACGCCGAGCAACGCAGCTGCCGCGCCGGGGCGCAGCGCCACCGACAGGCCTTCGACCGTGTCGCGCATCCGCACCACGGCGGGTGCGGCGAAGGCGCCGATGGCTTCGACCGCCTGCCCCGGCGCGTCGTCGGCCGAGGGCGCATCGCCGAAGTTGAAGACCAGCCGGATCGCGCCGTCGGGCAGCACGCGCTCGCGCACCTCGTGGCCGGGCGCGAAGGTCTCGCGGTACATCAGCAGGTGCGAGACATGCGACTGCAGGGCCGGCGCGACCGGCAGCACGTGCAGCGTGTCGTCGGGCACGCCCGATTCCGGCCCGTGCAGCGGGTCGTCGTGAAGCCGGAGGAAAAGGCGTTCGCCCATGGCAGTCGATTGTGAGGAAAAACCCGCCGCCGCGCGACCCGGCGGGCACGGGCCGACAATCGGCCGGCGCCCCTTGTCCACCCGTCGTTCACATGCCCGATTCCGCCCTCCCCGTGCTCTATTCGTTCCGCCGCTGCCCCTATGCGATGCGGGCCCGGCTCGCGCTGGTGGCGAGCGGGCAGCACTGCGAGCTGCGCGAGATCGAGCTCAAGCGCAAACCCGCCGAGATGCTCGCGGCCTCGCCCAAGGGCACGGTGCCCGTGCTGGTGCTCGACGGCGGCGCGGCGGTGCTGGAGCAGAGCCTGGACGTGATGCTGTGGGCGCTGCGCCGCCACGATCCGCTGCGCTGGCTGACGCCGGAGCGCGGCACGCTCGACGACCTGCTCGCGCTGGTGGCGGCCTGCGACAACGATTTCAAGCCGCTGCTCGACCGCTACAAGTACCCGGCGCGCTACCCCGCATCGGAAGGCTCCGCGCGCGACGACGGCGCGCGCTTCCTGCAAGGGCTCGAAGACCGGCTCGCGATGTCGGCGCAGCTGGCCGGCACGCACGCCACGCTGGCCGACGCGGCGTTGATGCCGTTCGTTCGCCAGTTCGCGATGGTCGATGCGGCCTGGTTCGACACGCAACCGTGGCCGCGCCTGCAGGCCTGGCTCGCGGGCTGGACCGCGTCGGACATGTTCGCGCGCATCATGACCAAGTACACGCCCTGGCAGGCGGGCGAACCGGGCGTGAGCTTTCCGCCCGCCTGATCAGTACACGTCGCGGCGGTAGCGGCCTTCGGCGATGAGCGCGTCCATGCCGCTCTCGCCCAGCACCTCGGTGAGCGCCGCATCCACGCCCGGCGCCATGCCTTCGAGGCTGCCGCAGACGAAGACGATCGCGCCCTCTTCGTCCACCCACTGCTTCAGCACCTCGCCAGCCTCGCGCAGGCGGTCCTGCACATACACACGCTGCGCCTGGTCGCGCGAGTAGACGAAATCGGCGCGCGCCACGAGGCCGCCGGCCTGCCATGCCGCGACCTCGTCCGCGCCGAAGCTGTCGTGCGCCGCCTGCCGCTCGCCGAACACCAGCCAGTTACGGCCATGCCCTCGGCGCGCACGCTCGCGCAGCAGCGCGCGCAGGCCCGCAAAGCCCGAGCCGTTGCCGATGAAGATGCAGGGCCGCGCGTCGTCGGGCAGCGCGAAGCCCGGGTTGGCGACGAGGCGCAGCGCGAGTTCCGCGCCCATGGGCGCGCCGACCGTGAGCCAACCCGAGGCCACGCCCAGGCCGTTGTCGTGCCGTGCCTGGCGCACCAGCAGCTGGACGGCACCGTCGGACGGAATCGACGCGACCGAGTAGCTGCGCGGCGCGGGCGCCGGGGCGCCGTCGTCGTGCATCTGGCGCGGCACGATCTCGACCAGTGCGCCGGGCACCCAGTCCATCGCGCCACTGCCATCGACGCGCCGCAGCTCGATTTCGAACAGCGGATCGCCCTGGCTGCCCGCATTGAGCAGGCGCCGGCCATCGAGCCGCCAGGCGTCGAAGGCCGGTGCGGTCGGCACAGGCCACGTGGCATCACGCACCCCGAAGGTTTCGCGCAGCGCATCGTGCCAACGCGCGAGCGCTGCCGGGTCTTCGCCGTCCACCTCGATCATGGGGAACAGCGGCTGCGCGCCCTGGTTGTGCAGGTCATGGTCGAGCTTGCGGCCGAAGCCGCAGAAGGTCGCGTAGTGGCGATCGCCGAGCGCGAGCAGGCCGTAGCGCAGGTGGCGCAGGCCCGGACCGCCTTGCCGCGCGAACGCGCGGGCGAAGGCACGCGCGCTGTCGGGCGCCTCGCCTTCGCCGAAGCTGCTCGCCACCCACAGCACCTGGCGGAAATGCAGCAGCGCGTCAGCGCTCAGTGACGACACAGGCCGCACCACCGCCGCGACACCGGCGGCCTGCAACGCGCCGGCCGTCTGCAGCGCGAGGCGCTCGGCATGGCCGGTCTGGCTCGCGAAGGCGACCAGCACCTGCCCAGCGTCGCCCGCCGGGGCGGGCACGGCGACCGCATCGAGCCGCGCACGCTCGGCGCGCACGGCCTTCGCGATGCGGCGACGGCCGAGGTACATCATCCAGCCGCTGATCGCGAAGAGCGCCAGCCCCAGGCTCGTGAGCATCATCACGATGCGCCCCGGCAGGCCCCAGTAGGTGCCCATGTGCAGCGGGTAGATGCTGTTCACGAAGCGGCCCAGGGGCGGCTTGTCGGCATAGCGTTCGTGGCGCAGCGTCTCGCCGGTCGCTGCCTGCAGGTACAGGCGGTTGCGCGCGCGCTCGTGCTCGGCATGCATGCGCAGGTAGACGGCCTCCACCTGTGTGCCGTTGCGCGCGGGCAGCCGCAGCGTCACCTGGGTCCAGTCGCCGCCCGTGGTGTCGACGAAGGCCTGCCAGACGCGCGCCAGGTCGAGCGTCACCGGGGCATCGGCCGGCGCGCGTTCGGCGCGCACCACGCGGCCCTCGCCGACCGCGCCGTCGACCGCCTTGCGCAAGCCGTCGAAGGCCCAGTACATGCCGGTGGTGGTCGACACCACGTAGGCCAGCAGCGCGACGGTGCCGACCACCGCATGCAGGTTCCACAGGAAGGCACGGCCGCGCAGCGCGAAGTCGATGCGCAGCCACTGGCGCCACGCGAAGGGCCGGCGCGGCCAGCGCAGGTACAGACCCGACAGCGCGAGCAGCAGCAACAGGCCGGCCAGCGAGCCGGTGAGGGGCTTGCCGTCGTCGCGCGGCAGCAGCAGCCAACGGTGCAGCTCTTCCACGAACTCGAAGAAGTGCTCGCCCACGGGGTCGGGCAGCAGCGCGCCGGTGGCAGGATCGGCGAAGCGCGTCTCGCCGCGCCGCTGGCCGGGCGGCGGCGCGAAGCCGACGCGCGCGGGGCGCCCGGGCTCGGTCGACACGGCGACGGTCGCGATGCGCCGCCCGGGCATCTCGGCCTGCACGCGCGCAACGAGCGCAGGCGGGGCCAATGCGGGCGCGGCCGAGGCCGCGGGGATCGGGTTCAGCAGGTCGGTGATCTCGGCACGGAACGACAGCGTCGCCCCGCTCAGGCCGATGACGACCAGCACGCTGCCCGCCGTGATGCCGATGAACCAATGGATCTGGAACCAGACGCGACGCAGCAAAGCCATGAAAAACAGAAGAAAACGGGAAACAGGAAGCCCCGCCAAGGCGGGGCGCGCGGGTTCAAAGATCGATCTTGACCAGGGCCTTGATCGTACGCGGCGTGCCCACCGCCAGCCGCGTGCCGGCCGCCGACCAGTAGCGCTTGTCGCCCACGTTGTCGATGTTCAGCTGGAAGGTGGTGCGCTTGCCCATGAGCTGCGCCACGTAGCGCGCGCCGAGACCGAAGACCGTCGCACCGCCGATGAAGCCCTGGTTCAGGTCGTCGACAGGACGGCGCCCCGTGAAGTACGCGCCGCCGTTGACCGACAGCCCCGGCACGGCCGCGATGTCGTACGAGAGGAAGGCGCTCGCCGTGGTGCGCGCCGTGTTCTCGGGCCGCTTGCCGTCGTACTGCGCGTTGATGCGGCGGAACTCGGCATCGAGCCACTGGCCCGAGAGCTGCCACGCCAGCGCGGGCGTGAGCCGCCCCTGTGCCGACACCTCGAGGCCGCGGTAGCGCTGGCGCCCGCTGGCCACGAAGGTGTTGGCGCTGTCGGTGTAGGCGCCGGGCCGTTCGATGTCGAACAGCGCGCCCGACAGCAGCGTGCCGCCGCCGGTCAGCCAGCGCAGGCCGATTTCCTTCTGCCGGCTCACGCCCGGCGGCATGCGCGTGTTCTGGTTGGCGGTGCCGGCCGGCGCCACCTCGCCCTCTTCCACGCCCTGCGAGTACGACACGTAGGCCATGAGCTCGGGCGTGAACTTGTAGCTCAGCGCCGCCAGCGGCGTGGTCTTGCGCACGCTGTAGTCGAGGGCCGGCAGCGTGGCGCTCGCGCCCTGCCAGCTCTGGTAGCGCGTGTGGCGCAGGCCGGCCACCAGTTGCCACTGCGGCGAGAAGGTGATGCGGTCGAGCGCGTACAGGCCCAGCTCCTCGCTGTCCTGCGCGCCCGAGGTGGGCCGCGACGGCATCGCGCTCAGCGCCAGCGCGCCGATGGGCACGGGGCTGTACAGGTTCTGCAGCGTGGTCGCGCCGCCGTAGTTGCGCTGGAACACGGGCGCCTGCGTCTTGTCGCTGCGTGCCGCGCCGAGCGTCAGCTCATGCTGCAGCGCGCCGGTGGCGAAGGTGCCGAACAGCTCGGCGCGCAGCAGGTCGGAGCGTTGCTCGAGATGCTGCACGTTGCCCGTGAGGCGGCCGAGGCCGGTGCGCACGTTGTAGGTGCCGAACTGCGCCAGACGCCGGTCGCGCTCGGCCTCGGAATGGCCGGCTTCCACGCTGAGCGCCCACTGATCACTCAAGGCGTAGTCGGCGCGCAGCTGCGTGTTGGTGACCTCGGCCTCGAACACGGCCCAGGGCGGCGCGATCAGCTGGTGCGGATCGGGCAGCGCCGGCAGCGCGATGACGCCGTTCACGGCCGCAAGCCGCGCGATGCCGGCCTGCTCGGTGATGCGCTTGCGGTAGTGCTCGATGTCGGCCTTCAGCGTGAGCCGCCGGTTCACGCGCCAGTCGAGCGCGGCCGAGATGAACTTGCGGTCACCGTCCACGCCGTCGATGGTCGAGCCCAGCTGGCCGCCCGCCGCGTTCAGCCGCAGCCCGAACTGGTCGTTCTCGCCGAACTGGCGGCCGATGTCGACCTGCCCCTGCAGCCCGCCCTGGTTGTCGACGCTCATCCCGAGCGAGGTGACGGGCGTGCGCCCCGCGCGCTTGGTGACGAAGTTGATCACCCCGGCCGGCGTGGTGAAGCCGTAGTACAGCGCCGACGCGCCCTTGAGCACCTCGACGCGCTCCTTGTTCTCCATCGGAATTTCCGACACGTTGGGGATTGCGAGCGCGCCGTTGAGCCGGTAGTTGGTGCGGTTCTCCACGGCAATGCCGCGGATGACAAGCTGGTCGAAGGTGTCGCCGCCGTTCTGCTGGCGCGTCACGCCGGCCGTGTTGCGCAGCACGTCGTACACGCCCGCCGCGCCCTGCAGCTCGATCACCTCGCGCGTCACGGTGTTGACCGTGGCCGGCACGTCCATCACGGACGCGCCCCGGAACGTGCCCGCCTCGACCGTCTCGGCCAGGAAGCCGTTGGCGCGCGAGGCCTCGACGTTGACGGTGCTCAGTTCGCTTGCCCGCGATTCGGGGGCAGCGGACGCAGGCACGGATTGCGCCTGCGCTGCCTGCACGGCGGCGAGCGCAAGGCTCACACAAACTCTCTTCATTCAAATCCCTTGGATGTTCTTGGCGGCGCGCCTCCCGGCGGCCTGGTGACGCTTCCGGCGTGCGGAAGCGGGAGGGATTATGAATGAGAGGAGTTCTCATTTGACAACAGTTGCCGGACCCTGCCGATAGGATCGGACGCCAGAGCGTTCCATGTCGAAACGCCATCAAGGAGGAATTCATGGCTGCCAGTGAAACATCGACCGGACGGGACGCCCTGCGATGAAGACGGCCGGACGCCTGGCGCTCGGCGTGCTCGCCTGGGTCACCATGGTCCCGTTGCTGGGACTTCTGTGCATGTGGCTGGGCCCGTCGGTCCTTGACTCGCCCGAAGCCTCGCACGTCACCATGTATGCGGTCCAGGCCATCAACCTCGGCGCGGCCGCGCTGCTCTACTGGTATGCCGTGCCGAGCGTGCCGCACTGGGGCCGACGCGTGGCCTACTTCGTCGCCTTCGTGGTGCTGATGGTGGTCGCCAGCGCCCTCGTGGCCTTCGGCGTCAAACTGCTTTTCGTGGCGCTGGTGTTGTTCTGGCCTTGAGCTGGGGCCATGGAGACTTGGCCCGGTGGCACTTGCGGTGCGCGGAAGCGGCAGGGATCCCGGATGAGCGGAAGCCTCATTTGACAACAGTGTTTTGGCGCTCGCGCCCCTAGCATCGCCTCCAGAGCGTTCCATTTCGAAACGCCAATCAGGGAGGAAATTCATGAACACCAATGAAAACTCGGTGGGGCGTGCGCAGCACTCGACACCGACATTCACACTGTACGGCCGGGTGGCGGCCGGTCCTGCCGGGCTTGTGGGGACCCCTTATCCCAGCCTGCACATCTCGCTGGTCATCGATGACGCCTATTCGGGCCTCACGGTGATCGATGGTCAACCGACGATGGGCGAAGCGGGATTGCACAACGTGTTGCGGATCCGAACCAACATCTATGCCAACACGCTGCCCACCGAAGTCGTCGTCAAGATTCCGCTGGCGCCGCCCGGTGGCATGAGCCCCGAGGCGTTCGCGCGCACGCTGATGAGGCGCGCCACGGATTTTTCAAGCTACGTGTCCCCCTACAGCTTCCCCGCGCGCCTGCGAGGCGACCGAATGAACCCCGGCGAATACAACAGCAGTTCGTACCTCGCCGCACTGCTGCGCAGCGTGATGGGCTCGGTCCCCGATCTCGGGGTGTCCGGCTATCAGGCGCCCGGCTGGGAAAGCCCGATGCCTCTTCACTTCTTCAAGGGCGAGGCCATCCGATGAAGGCGGCGGGGCGGCTCGCGCTCGGCGTGCTCGCCTGGGCCGCCTTGATCCCGCTCGCGGGAGTTATCGGCATGTGGCTGGACCGGTCGGTCTTTCACTCTGCCGGGGCCACGCGCGTCATCGCCCATGCAATCGAGGGCATGCTGATCCTCGCGGCCGCGCTGGTCTACTGGCGCTGCGTACCGAGCGCGCCGAACTGGGGACGGCGCGTGATCTATCTCGTCGGCTTCGCGCTGCTGCTGACCGGCATTGGCTACGTGGTCCTCGGCGCGACCGTTGCCCTTGTGGTGCTGCTGTTCGGGCTTTGAGCCGCCCTGCCTCCGCTACCCCTTCATCGCCGCCGCCGACGCCCGCTGAATGCACTCGATGAAGTGCTGCGCCGCCGGCGTCGACGGCTGCCCGCGCCGGCGCACCACGCACACGTTCAGCATCGGCAGCGTCTCCCGCACATCGACGCGCCGGATGCCGTGGCGCTTGAAGCTGAGCCCGGCCAGCGGCTCGACGAAGAGGCCGATCAAATCCATGTGCCCCACCAGCGCCAGCGCCACGGTGACCGAGTGGCCCTGCAGCACGCGCGTGGGCGGCGGCAACCCGAGCGGGGTGAACAGCGGCGCCACGGCGTTGGTTCCGCCGTGGTCGTCGCCCGGCAGGACCCATTCGGCGGCATAAAGGTCGTTCAGCGAGCGCGCATTGCGCAGCGGATGGCGCTCGCGCAGGCCGACCACCAGCTGCACCGGGAACAGCTCCAGCGCCTCGAACTGCGGATCGAGCGTGCCGGGCACGATGTGCGCCACCGCGAAGTCGAGATACCCGTCGCGCAGCCGCGCGAGCATCCACGGCAGCACGGCCTCGCTGAACTGCACGTCGACCGCCGGCAGGCGGGTGTGGAAGTCCTTGAAGGCGGCGGGCAGCACGGTGAGCGCGAACGAGGCGCTCACGGCCAGCGAGACCGAGCCGGTGGCACCGTCGCGGATCTGCGCGATCTCGTCGCGGGCGCGTTCCATGTCGGCCAGCAGCAGCCGCGCGCGCGGCGCGAAGGCCAGGCCGAACTGCGTGAGCCGCACGCCTTTCACACTGCGCTCCACCAGCGGGGCGCCGACCTCGCGCTCCAGCTCGCGCACGATCTTGGTCACGGCCGGCTGCGAAATGCCGAGCACGCGCGCGGCAGCGCGGATGCTGAGTTGCTCGACCACGGCCACGAAGGCATGCAACTGATTGGGTTTCATCTTTGGAGTGACAACCAAAAGTTATCGTTGACGCCCAATTATTGTCTTTTCATGACAGCGGTGAGTCTCTAGCATCCGCCGCGGTTCGGGCCCACGCGGCCTGCGCCCCCGATACACACAGGAGACACATGAACACCCCCGCTTCCCAGCCCTCGCCTTCCTCGCCTGCACGCCGGCGCCAGACCATCGTGGCCACCACCATCGGCAACGGACTGGAATTCTTCGACTTCACGGTCTACGGCTTTCTCGCGCTGGTGATCGGCAAGCTGTTCTTCCCCACCTTCAGTTCCTACGGCCAGCTGCTGCTGACGGTGGCGAGCTTCGGCGTCGGTTTCATCATGCGGCCGCTGGGCGGCATCGTGATCGGCGCGTACGCCGACCGCGCGGGCCGCAAGAAGGCGATGACGCTCACGATCTTCCTGATGGCGCTGGGCTGCGCGCTGATCGCCTTCACGCCGACCTACGCGAGCATCGGCGTCGCGGCGCCGATCGTGATCGTGCTGGCGCGCCTGATCCAGGGCTTCTCGGCCGGCGGCGAGGTGGGCGCATCCACCACGCTGCTGGTGGAGCACGCCACGCCGGCCAACCGCGGCTACATGGCGAGCTGGCAGTTCGCGAGCCAGGGCCTGGGCGTGCTGATGGGTGCCGTGGTGGTCGGCGTGCTGACCGTCTCGCTGTCCGCCGAGGCCATGCAGAGCTGGGGCTGGCGCGTGCCGTTCGTGCTCGGCATGCTGATCGCGCCGGTGGGCATGTACATCCGCCGCCACCTCGAAGAATCACTGCACATCTCGCCGGAAGACGCCAAGGCACCGCGAGAGAGCAGCCTGAAGATCGTCTGCACGCAGCACGGCAGGACGGTGCTGGCCGCCATCCTCGCGCTGGTGGGCGGCACCACGGCGGCCTACGTGGTCACCTTCTACATGCCGACCTACGCGGTGCGCGAGCTCGGCCTCACGCCCTCGGTGGCGCTGTTCGGCGCGGCGCTCACGGGCCTGCTGTCGTTCGCGCTCGCGCCGTTCGTGGGCAAGTGGTCGGACATCGTGGGCCGCAAGACGCTCATCCTGTGGAGCCGCATCGTGATGGCGATCCTGATCTACCCGGGCTTCCTGTGGCTCAACGCCTCGCCCACGCCCGTGGTGCTGTTCACCGTGCTCGGCGTGCTGAGCATCGGCCTGGTGGTGCAGACGGTGCCGGGCATCACGATGCTGCCGGAGATGTTTCCCAAGCGCGTGCGCGCCAGTGGCATGTCGCTGGTCTACAGCGTCGGCGTGGCGCTCTTCGGCGGCTTCGCGCCCTTCATCAGCACCTGGCTGGTCAACGCCACCGGCAGCAAGCTCGCGCCGGCCTGGTACCTGGTAGGGATGACGCTGGTGTCGCTGCTGGGCCTGCTCTGGCTGCGCGACCACACAGGCCGCGACATCGATGCCGCCAACGCCCATGCGCCGGCCTGATACCGTCTTCCTCCTTCCCGCCTTCATGCACAGGAATCTTCCCTCCATGTCCCAGCCTGCCACCGCCGCCACCCGCCACTTCTCGGGCACGTACGTCGAAGCCCGCGCCAAGTTCCTCGAGGCCGCCGCGGCGCGCGGCGCCGCCATCGAGTCGTTCGTGCACCCCACGCACCGCGGCGCGCTCGGCGAAGAACTCGCCACCGACGTCGCACTGATCGGCGCGGCCGACGCGAAGAAGGTGCTGCTCGTCACCTCGGGCACGCACGGCCCCGAGGGCTTCTGCGGTTCGGGCGCTCAGGTGGCCACGCTGAACGACGCCGACCTGCTCGCGCGCCTCGAGCGCGCGGGCGTCGCGCTGCTGCTGGTGCATGCGGTGAACCCGCACGGCTTCTCGCACCTGCACCGCACCAACGAAGACAACATCGACCTGAACCGCAACCACATCGACTTCAGCGCACCGCTGCCGGTGAACGCCGAGTACGCCGACGTGGAGCCGCTGGTGCTGCCCGCCAGCTGGCCGCCGACGCCGGCCGACGACGCGGCGGTCGCCGCCTACATCGCCACGCACGGCATGACCGCCTTCCGCGCGGCCGTCACGCGCGGGCAGTACACCTCGCCCGACGGCCTGTTCTACGGCGGCACCGCGCCGTCGTGGAGCAACCGCACCATCCGCGCCATCCTGCGCGGCTACGCGGCCTCGGCCACGCACCTGGGCTGGATCGACGTGCACACGGGCCTGGGCCCCTACGGCCACGGCGAAAAGATCTACCCGGGCCGCAACACGCCCGAAGACCTCGCACTGGCCCACGCCTGGTGGGGCGCCGACGTGTTCGCGCCCTTCGCGGGCGACTCGGCCTCGGCCGACGTGTCGGGCCCGGTGATCTCGACCGCCTACGACGAATGCCCGAACGCGCGCGTCGCGCCCATGGGCCTGGAGTTCGGCACGCTGCCCGACCTGGAAGTGCTCGACCGCCTGCGCGCCGACACCTGGCTGCGCCGCCACCCCGAGGCGCCCGAAGCGCAGAAGCGCGAGATCCGCCGCCGCCTGCGCGACGCGTTCTACTGCGACAACGACGAGTGGAAGGGCATGGTGCTGGGCCAGACGCGCGTCGTGCTGCTGCAGACCTTGCAGGGGCTGAGCAAGGCCTGATCCCGGCGGAGGTCGGCTCAGCCGAAGTTCGGCGCGCGCTTCTCGCGCAGCGAAGCCACGCCTTCGCGCACGTCGGCGCCCGCGAAGCCCATGAACTCCAGCGCCAGCGAGGCGTCGAAGGTCGGCCCGGCCTGGCGCAGCCAGTTGTTCAGCGCGTACTTGGTGAAGCGGATCGCGCTCTGGCTGCCAGCCGCGAGGCGGTCGGCGATCTCGTAGGCCCGCGGCAGCAGGTCGGCCTCGTCCACCGCAAGCGACACCAGGCCGATGCGCTCGGCCTCCTCGCCGCTCACCGGCTCGCACAGCAGCAGGTGGTATTTGGCCTTGGCCATGCCGCACAACAGCGGCCACACGATCGCCGCATGGTCGCCCGCCGCCACGCCCAGGCGCGTGTGCCCGTCGACGATCTTCGCGTTCTTGCTCGCGATGGAGATGTCGGCCAGCAGCCCCGCCACCAGCCCCGCGCCCACGGCCGGCCCGTGCATGGCGCTCACGATGGGCTTGTCGCAGTTGACGAGGTTGTAGACCAGGTCGCGCGCTTCCTTCCACACGCGCTGGCGCACGGTGTCGTCGGTGGTCATGTCCTGCACCATGCCCAGGTCGCCGCCGCCCGAGAAGCCCATGCCCTCGCCGCGCAACACGGCGCAGCGCACCGTGTCGTCGGCCGCCACGTCGCGCCAGATCTCGGCCAGCTCGCGGTGGCCGTCATGGCCGGCCGTGGGCAGCTTGCCGTTGGCGGCGCGCATCTGGATGTCGAGCACCGCGCCGTTCGCGCCGCGGCGCGTGAGGGCGAGGGTCTGGTAGCGGGTGTAGTCCATGCGTGTGTCTCCGCCCCGCACGCACGGCCATGGCGCGGGGACTTCGTTCAATGAGAGGGAAGGACGAAAGGCCGGAGGCCTATTTTTGCGCGGCCAGCTCGCGGCAGCGCTTCACGTTCGCATCGAAACGCGGCGCCAGACCCGGCTCGCAGGCGTCGTCGGCGGGGTTCAGCCTGCACATGCCGACCACCGCGTAGTCCATGACGGCCGCCGTGCACATCGGGTAGGCGGCCAGCTCGGGGTTGGCCTTGGCCTTGAAGCCCCAGCGCTCGGAGAACTGCACCATGCGCGTCATCGCGCCGAGGAAGAAGCTGCGGTCCTTCGCGGCAATGGCCGCTTCCATGCGCGGCAGCTCCTCGTTGAGGTAGCCGACCGAGTCCAGCGGAAAACCGGCGGGGTCGGGCTGCGGCTGCGCGAAGGCCGTGGCGGCCATCACGGCCAGCGAGGCGCCCACGCAGGCGCGTCGCAACGGGAGAAAGAAGGCGGAACCGGTGGGCAGGTGGCGGTATGGCATGGCCTGCGATTCTGCAACGTTTGGAAGCATTTTTGCGTGCCGACCGATGCGCGCACGCGACGTTTTCAGGCGGCTGCCGGCCTCTCCGCGCGGCGCGGGACAATGGCCGCTTCCGTTTTCCCTTGCAAAGACCCCCATGGCCCGACGCCCCCAACGACAGCTGCGCACCATCGAGCGCGGCATCCTCTGCCTCCTGATCGGCGTCGCCGTGCTGCTGGGGCCGCGCTTCCTGCAGGACACGCGCTGGTTCGAGATGGTGGCCGGCGCGTACCTCGTCGGCTGGTTCGCGCTCGCGCTGGGGGTGGCGCTGGTCGGCGTCGGCCTGTTCCAGCGCGGCAAGCCGGAGCGCTGAGGCCCGGCCGCAAGGTCAGCAGGCGCTCAGTGCGCCGCCGCCTTCTTGCCGCGCAGCTTGCCGACGAGTTCCACCACGGCCAGCACGATGGCGCCGGCCACGATGCCGACGACGGCATTGACGCCCATCGAGCCCAGCGTGCCAAACACGCCGCCCGTGGCCTTGGCCCAGTCTTCGACCGCATGGCCGAACGCCGGCACGCCGTGCACCAGGATGCCGCCGCCCACGAGGAACATGGCGGCCGTGCCAGCCACCGACAGGCCCTTCATGAGCCAGGGCGCCGCCGCCAGGATGCCGCGGCCCAGGGCGCGCGCCGCCGCGCTGCTGCGCTGGCTCAGGTACAGGCCCGCGTCGTCCAGCTTCACGATGCCGGCCACGAGGCCATACACGCCCACCGTCATGATCAGCGCAATGCCGACCAGCACGCTGAGCTGCGTCGTGAACGGCTGGCCCTGCACGGTGCCCAGCGTGATGGCGATGATTTCGGCGGAGAGGATGAAGTCGGTGCGCACCGCGCCCTTGATCTTGTCCTTCTCGACCGCGACCACGTCGACCGTGGTGTCGGCCACGGCCTTCTGGTGGCGCGCGGTGTCGGCCTCGTGCTCCTTTTTGTGCAGGAACTTGTGGACCAGCTTCTCGGCGCCCTCGAAGCACAGGAACGCGCCGCCCACCATGAGCAGCGGCGTCACCAGCCAGGGCAGCCAGGTGCCGATGGCCAGTGCGGCCGGCACCAGGATCGCCTTGTTGACGAGGGAGCCCTTGCACACGGCCCACACCACCGGCAGCTCGCGCTCGGTGCGCACGCCGGTGACCTGCTGCGCGTTCAGCGCGAGGTCGTCGCCGAGCACCCCGGCGGTCTTCTTGGCAGCAACTTTGGTGAGGACGGAGACGTCATCGAGCACGGTGGCGATGTCGTCGAGCAGCAGGAGCAGGCTGGTGGCCATGGGCGAAAGTCGGGCTGTGGAAGAAGCGGCGAGCTTATCCGCAGCCGATGGCCGCGCCGGTGAAGACCGTACGCGGCATCCGGGGGTGGATCAGTCCACCGCCCGCTTCAGGCGGATTTCTTCGACGCGGACAGTGCCCAAGGCGGTGGTCTTGGCGGTCTTCATCTCGCGCTTGAAGCCGGCGAGTTCGTGGAAGCGCATGGCGCGGTCGTTGCGCAGCGGCACCCAGATGGTGACCGTGGTGCAGCCTTCTTCGGCCAGGCCTTCGCGGGCGGCGTCCCACAGGGCCACGCCGGCGCCCTTGCCCCAGTGCTCGGGCTTGACGTAGATGGCCCAGATCTCGCCCGTGGTGGGCGGCGTCTTGGGGTCGCGCGAGCGGTCGAAGCCCACGAAACCGACGATCTCGCTGCCGTGCGTCACCACATGGACCTGGGGTTCGCTGAATTCGATGGCCTCGCGCCACTTGGCCTCGCGCGAGGCGGGGGCCAGCACGCGCAGGTCGTCTTCGGACAGGATGCCTTCGTAGGCAGCCTTGGCAGAGAGGGCATGGACTTCGGCGACGGCCTTGGCGTCGCGCATCGTGGCGGGGCGAACTTCGTAATCGGACATGAAAGCGGAAAAACGTATGGAACCGGCTATTGTCGCCGCACCGCTAAACTCCTCCGGCATCCGCACGTATCAACTGGAGAAAGCACATGGCCAAGGGTCAGCAACGCACCAACAAGGAAGCGAAGAAACCGAAGAAGGACACCTCGCCGCCGAAGGCCCCCACCGGCGGCATCGAGCCCGTGCGCACCGTCACCACGGCGGTGATTCCGCGCGGCAAGCTCAAGAACAAGTGACCTAGTGACCGACGTCCCCGCGCCCGCCCCCAAGCCGGCGCAGCCGCGCAACCCGTTGCATGGCCTCACGCTGGAGGCCATCGTGACCGCGCTGGCCGATTACTACGGCTGGGAGCAGCTGGGGCACCTGGTGCCGATCCGCTGCTTCATCAGCGAGCCCAGCGTGGGTTCCAGCCTCAAGTTCCTGCGCAAGACGCCCTGGGCGCGCGACAAGGTCGAGAGCCTGTACCTCTTCATGCTGCGCGAGCAACGCCGCGAACAGCAGCAACAGCAGCAAGAACCTCCCGCGCGATGAAGGTCCGTCTCGAACCGTCGGGCCTCGAATTCGAGGCCGAGGCGGGCGTCACGCTGCTGCATGCGGCGGAGGCGGCCGGCATCGAGCTGCCCAGTTCGTGCCGCAACGGCACCTGCCGCACCTGCATCTGCCAGCGGCTCTCCGGCGAGAGCCGCCACCTCATCGAATGGCCGGGCCTGAGCTTCGACGAAAAGATCGACGGCTGGATTCTTCCCTGCGTGGCCGTGGCGCAGAGCGACCTCACGCTCGACGTGCCGCAGGCGCGCGCCCTCTTCGACTGACGATCAGGACCGCGCCGAAGCCGGTGCCGCGACCACCAGCCGGTCGCGCTGCGCCAGCGACGGAAACAGCCGGAACCACGTCAGCGCCACCAGCATCGTCCCCACGCCGCCGAGCACCACCGAGCCGACCGGCCCCAGCAGCGCCGCCGTGGCGCCCGACTCGAACTCGCCGAGCTGGTTGCTCGCGCCGATGAAGATCGAGTTGACCGCGCTCACCCGCCCGCGCATGGCGTCGGGCGTTTCCAGCTGCACCAGCGTCTGGCGGATCACGACGTTGACCATGTCGGCCCCGCCCGATACCGCGAGCGCAACGAGCGAGACGAGAAAGCTCTTCGACAAGCCGAACACCACCATGCACAGCCCGAACGCCCCCACGGCCAGCAGCAGCGTGCGCCCCACATTGCGCTCGACCGGCCGGCGCGTGAGCGCGATCGACATCACCAGCGCGCCCACCGCCGGCGCGCTGCGCAGCAGGCCCAGGCCCCAAGGGCCGGTGTGCAGGATGTCCTTGGCATAGATCGGCAGCAGCGCCACCGCGCCGCCCAGCAGCACCGCGAACAGGTCGAGCGACACCGCGCCCAGCACCGGCTTGCGCTGCCAGATGAAATTGACGCCCGCGAACACCGTGGCCAGCGTGACCGGCTCGCGCGCGGCCGGCGCGTGGTCGTAGCGCAGCCGCAGCACCAGCACGCAGGCCACCGCGAAGCACAGCACGCTCGCGCCGTACACCACCGCCATGCCTGCCACGAACAGCAGCCCGCCGAGCGCCGGCCCACCGATGATCGCGCCCTGCATGCCGGCCGAGCTGAACGCCATCGCGCGCGACAGCAGCAGCGGCGGCACCAGCAGCGGCGTGAGCGCCTGCTGCGCCGGCATCTGGAAGGCGCGCACCGCGCCCAGCACCAGCGACAGCCCGAGCAGCAGCCCGCGCGTGTCGTTCTTGTGCAGCACCGCGAACAGCAGCGCCAGTGCCACGGTGCCCTGCACCGCGAAGCACACCGCCACGATGCGGCCCCGGTGGTGCCGGTCCACCACGTGGCCGGCCAGCAGCGCGAGCAACAGCGCGGGCACGAACTGGTACAGGCCGACCAGGCCCAGGTCCCACGCGCTGCCGGTCAGCTCGTACATGTGCCAGCCGATGGCCACGAGCATCATCTGCGAGGCGGCGGTACCGAACAGGCGCGCCACCCACAGCTGCATGAAGGGGCGCTCGCGCCTCAGGTCGGTGAACGTGGGAGACAAGGGAGGAGAAGCGGCGCCGAGCATATCGGTCGAGGATAGCCCAGCCTTCTTCCGGCTTTCTGAGCCTCTCTACACTCGCTGTCCCCATGACCGCTTCGCCGCCCGACCTGCTCCCCGTTCACGAAGACGCCCACCTGCTGGTGCTCGACAAGCCCGCCGGCCTGCTGTGCGTGCCCGGGCGCGGCGAGGACAAGCAGGACTGCCTGAGCGCGCGCGCCCAGCGCCAGTGGCCCGACGCGCTCATCGTGCATCGGCTCGACATGGGCACCAGCGGCCTGGTAGTGATGGCGCGCGGCCTGGAGATGCAGCGCGCCCTGAGCGCGGCCTTCGCCGACCGCGAGGTGCACAAGCGCTACGAAGCCGTGGTCGATGGCGTGATGCCGCAGCGCGATGACTGGTCGCTCATCGACGCCCCGCTGATGGCCGACTGGCCGCGCCGACCGCTGCAGAAGATCGACCCGGCGGGCAAGCCCAGCCTCACGCGCTGGCGCGCGCTGAGCAGCGTGTCGCCGCCCGGCGGCCCTGCGGCCACGCACGTGCTGCTGGAGCCGCTCACCGGCCGCTCACACCAGCTGCGCGTTCACCTGCTGTCGATCGGGCACCCGATTTTGGGCGATGCGCTGTACGGCGACACCGCGCTGCAGGCACGCGCGCCGCGCCTGCTGCTGCATGCCAGGGAATTGGGGTTCGTGCATCCCGCGACGCGGGAGCCGTTGCACTTCGAACGTGCGGCGGGCTTCGTGCTCAGCGGCCCTTGACGACGAGCACCGGCATGGTGGCGTCCTGCAGCACGCGCTGCGTCACGCTGCCCAGCAGCAGTTTCTCGATGCCGCTGCGCCCGTGCGAGCCCATCACGATCAGGTCGGCCGCGATGGCGATGGCGGTGTCCACGATGCCTTCGTGCACCACGTGGCCGTCGATCACGCGCTGGTCGCTGTGCAGGCCTTCGGCCGCCAGGGCGGCCACGCCGCGTGCGAGCGCCGCGTTGGCGCTGGCGGTGGCCGCCGCGAGGTATTCGTTCTGGCCGAGCGCATAGTCCGCGCCCACGCCGATGAAGGGGTAGTTGTCGATCACGTGGATCAGCGTGATGCGGCTGCCGAAGGCCAGGGCGAGACCGCTGGCCTTGCTGACCGCGAGCATGGAAGTTTCGGAGCCGTCGATGGGGACCAGGATGTGATTGAACATGGCGGGACCTCGCTTAGCGTTCGCAGACAGACAGACTGACGGACCCGGTTCGCACCGGGTCGGGCCCCGAATTTAACCGCTATGCAGAACCCGCCCTGTAGGACTCCGACCAGCGAAGCCCGCAGGCGTCTCAATCCCCCTGGAAACCCTCGGAACGGCAGGTGACCACGAGCGTGTCGCGCCACCCATCGCCACCCTCTTCCAGCGGCTGAATCGGCGTCGATTCGTGGATCACGCGCGCGTCGTCCAGCAGCAGCAGCGTCCACGGCTCGGTCATGGTGAAGCGCTCGCCGCGCCGGCCGTTGGCCTCGAACACGCGCGTCTCGCCGCCCTTGATGCCTTGGCGCCCGATCAGCACCACCGCCACCAGGTCGACACCGTCGCGGTGCGCGCCTTCGGGCGTCGGGCGGCCGATGCCGCCGGCGGTGTCGATGCGGAACTGGTGTGCTTCCACGAACCAGCGCTGCGGTACGCCGCGCATGTCGCTGCTCACCTGGCCCAGCTGCTGCATCAGCCGCTGCCACACGGGCTGCGCCACCGTGGCCTCGAGCATCGGCGCGAACCAGCGCTGCATGCCGCCGTGCAGCGCGTTGTATTCGACCGGCTGCCAGTGCGCGCGGTGCGGCACCTGCGCCAGCGTGGCGTCGGGCTCGACCGTGAAGCAGGCGTGGCGCCGCGTGCGGTAGCGCCCGCCGTCCTTCAGGTACTCATCGGGCGGCAGGTCGTTCCAGTCGGCGTGCAGCGCCTCGAGCTGCGCCAGCGGCACACCGAGCCAGTCGCACACGCCCTGCGGGCTGAGCACCGCGTAGCCGTGCTCGCGCAGCGCCCCGGCCAGTTCGGCCGGCGGCGTGAACGGGGGAGCGAAGGCGGCGGTGCTCACTGGGCGCTGACCTTCACGTCCTTCCAGAACGCGACGCGGTCACGGATTTCCTCGGCTTCGGGCTTCGGGTCGGGGTAGTACCAGGCGGCGTCGGCGTGCAGCTCGCCGTTGACCAGCAGCGAGTAGTAGTTCGCCGAGCCCTTCCACGGGCAGGTGGTCTTGTGGTTGCTGAAGGTGACCACGTCGCGGTTGAGCGAACTCATCGGGAAGTAGTGGTTGCCTTCGACGAGCACGGTGTCGTCGCTTTCGGCGATGGTGACGCCGTTCCAGGTTGCTTTCATGGGATCGATCTCCGGGGAGGTGCAAGGTGCCGATGCCGCATTGCGCGCTCGGGACAGCGGCTATTGTGACGCTGGCGCGACGTGCTTTCCTTGCGCCGGGTCATCCCGGCCCGATGCCGGCAGGGTTTCCCCCGCAACCTCAGCCGCGACCGCGCCCCGTGCGCCCCGATGCCGGCTCGAGAAACAGCTGCCGGAAATAGTTGCGGAACGCGGTCATCGCCGGCGAAAACTCCACGCCCTGCTTCCACCCCAGCCCGATGTTCATCGTGGGCACCGCGTCGCGCAGGTTGATGGTCTCGATGCGCTTGCCCTCCAGCGACCACGGGCGGTAGACCATGTCCGACAGCACCGTCACGCCCAGCCCGTTGGCCACCGTGCTGCGCACCGCCTCCACCGAACTCGTGCGCAGCCGGATCTGCGGCTGGTGCGGCGTCTTGCTCCAGTACTTGAGCGCGGTGGCCGCGGCCTCGTCGACCGTGAGCATGATGTAGGGCTCGGCCGCCACGTCGGCCAGCGTCACCTCGGCCTTGTCCAGCAGCGGGTGCTTGGCCGGCACCCACAGCCGGCGCTGCGAGCCGAAAAAAGTTTCGAGCGACAGCTCACGCAGCACCACGTTCGACGTGAGCACCACGCCGATGTCGTAGCGCTGCGTGATCAGGCCCTCTTCGATGGCTTCGCGCGCCACCTCGTGCACCTTCACCGTCACCTGCGGATGCAGCTGTTCGAAGCGCTGCAGGTGGTGCGGCAGGAAGTAGCCCAGCACCGTGTAGCTCGCTGCGATGGTGAGCGAGCCCTCGACGTTCTCGCCCTCGTGCGGCATGCGCACCGCCTCGTCGGCCGCCGACAGCACCGCGTAGGCATGGCTGAGAAAGCGGCGCCCGGCCTTGGTGAGTTCCACGCCATGCGGGTGCCGCTCGAAGAGCTGCTGTCCCATCAGCTCCTCGAGCTCGCGGATGGCGGTGGTCACGGCCGACTGCGAGATGTTCAGTTGCAGCGCCGCGTGCGAGATGCGCCCCACCTCGGCCACCGCAGAGAAGTACTTGAGCTGGCGAAGGGTCAGGGACATGGCGCCGTCTTCCTAGGGTATTTACGGATACGCGCTGCCTGCCTCGGGCGAAAACCCGATACCGCGCGATCGCTTCCCTCCAGCGTAGCGCCCAATCCGGCCGCTTGCAGCATCTGTTTTTCAGATATCGGACCGCCTGAAAACAATGCTTTTCGGCCTTTCGACTGCTGGCTAACCTTCGCGCCAACCTGCATCGCCCCCTTGGCGATGCGCACCACACAAAGGCGGGACGACGTGACGAAGACAACGCGGATCGATCTGAATTCCGACATGGGCGAAGGCTTCGGCCCCTGGACCATCGGCGACGGCGTGGACGAGCAGCTCATGCCGCTGATCAGCTCGGCCAACATCGCGACCGGCTTCCATGCCGGCGACCCGAACATCATGCGCAGGATGGTGCTGCTGGCTCGCGAACACGGCGTGGGCATCGGCGCGCACCCGGGCTTTCGCGACCTCGTGGGCTTCGGGCGCCGCCACATCACGGCGCCGGCCGACGAGCTGGTGAACGACATGGTCTACCAGCTCGGCGCGCTGCGCGAGTTCGCGCGCCTGGCCGGCATGACGCTGCAGCACATCAAGCCGCACGGCGCGCTGTACATGCATGCGGCGCGCGACGAGGCGCTGTCGCGCGCCCTCGTCACCGCGCTGCAGCAGATCGAACCCACGCTGCGCCTGTTCTGCATGGAATCGTCCGTCACCTTCCAGGTGGCGCGCGAGCTGGGTCAGCCCGTGGTGCGCGAGTTCTATGCCGACCGCGACTACGACCTGAGCGGCTCCATCGTCTTCACGCGCCGCGTCGGCGCGCTCGACCCCGAGGCCGTGGCCGCCAAGGTGCTGCGCGCCTGCACCGAGGGCGTGGTGCGCACGGTCGAAGGCCAGGACGTGGCGGTCGGTTTCGACTCGGTCTGCATCCACAGCGACACGCCCGGCGCGCTCGCCCTGGTGCAGGCCACGCGCCGCGCGCTGGCCGACCACGGCATCGAAGTTGCAGGCCTGGCGGCCTGAGCCTTTCTTTCTTGTTTTCTGATCTTGTTCCAGGAGTGCACCGATGCCCGCTACCCATGACGTCCTGAGCCCGCTGCCGGGCACCTTCTACCGCCGCTCGGCACCCGACGCGCCGCCGTTCAAGGCCGAAGGCGACACCGTGGCCGTGGGCGACGTGCTCGGCCTGGTCGAGGTGATGAAGCAGTTCAGCGAAGTCACGGCCGACGCCGCGGGGCGCCTGGCCAGCTTCGCCGTCGAGAACGGCGAGCCGGTCGATCCGGGCCAGCTGCTGGCCGTCATCGAAACGGCCTGAGGCAGCTGCCCATGACCGCCGCATTCGACACACTGCTGGTCGCCAACCGGGGCGAGATCGCGGTGCGCATCATCCGCGCCGCCAAGGAGCTGGGGCTGAAGACCGTGGCCGTCTACAGCGACGCCGACGCGCAGAGCCTGGCCGTGCGCATGGCTGACAAGGCCGTGCGCATCGGCCCGGCGCACGCCACCAAGAGCTACCTGAGCATCGACGCGATCCTGCAGGCCGCCGCCGACAGCGGCGCCGGCGCGGTGCATCCAGGCTACGGTTTTCTTTCGGAGAACGCAGCCTTCGCCGAGCGCGTCGGGGCCGCGGGCCTGGTGTTCGTGGGTCCGACGCCGCATGCGATCCGCACCATGGGCGACAAGGCCGCGGCGCGCGCCGCCGCCCTGCGCGCCGGCGTGCCCACCGTGCCCGGCAGCGCGGGCGTGGTGACCGACCCCGACACCGCCGTCGAAGTCGCGAAGGACATCGGCTACCCGATCATGATCAAGGCCTCGGCCGGCGGCGGCGGGCGCGGCATCCGCGTGGCGCACGACGAGGCCGAGCTGCGCCAGCAGTTCGCCACCGCCACCGCCGAAGCGCAGGCGGCCTTCGGCAATGGCGAGGTGTACCTCGAACGCTTCATCCGCCAGGCGCGCCACATCGAGGTGCAGATCCTGGGCGACGGCGAGCGCGTGGTGCACTGCTTCGAACGCGAATGCTCGCTGCAGCGGCGCCGCCAGAAGGTGTGGGAAGAAGCGCCCTCGGCCGCCATCAGCGAGGCCACGCGCGCCGCGCTGTGCGAATCGGCACTGCGGCTCGCGCGCGCCGTGGCCTACCGCGGCGCGGGCACGCTCGAATACCTGTACGACGACGACACGCGCGAGTTCTTCTTCATCGAGATGAACACGCGCATCCAGGTCGAGCACCCGATCACCGAGATGGTCACCGGCGTCGACCTCGTGAAGGAAATGCTGCGCATCGCGCTGGGCCAGCCGCTGCGCCTGCAGCAGGACGACATCCGCCTGACCGGCGCGGCCATCGAGGTGCGCATCAACGCCGAGAACGCGGCGAAGAACTTCATGCCGAGCCCCGGCCTCGTGTCGCAGCTCGTGGTGCCGGGCGGCCCGGGCGTGCGCTTCGACACCTTCCTGTTTCCCGGCTACACCGTGCCGGCCTACTACGACTCGCTGCTCGGAAAGCTCATCGTGCACGACACCGACCGCGCCAGCGCCCTGGCTCGCATGCGGCGTGCGCTCGACGAGTTGCAAGTCGAAGGCATCCACACGACGATCCCGCTGCACCGTGCGCTGTGCGAGGACGCGGATGTCGCCAAGGCCGAGTTCCATACCGGCTTTCTCGAAACCTGGCTCGCGGCGAATCCACTCGCCGACGCGCCTCCCTTGTTGAAGGTGGCCGCATGACCGCTGCAAGCACCCTCCCCCCGCAAGCCCGCTACAGCTTCGGCGGCGACGAGCACCTGTTCGTCGAGATCAGCGAAGAGATGTCGCTGCCCGCCTTCTTCAAGGGCATGGCGATCTGCAACGAGCTGCGCCGCCGCGCGCTGCCGGGCGTGACCGAGATCTGCCCGGCCAACGCCGCGTACCTCGTGCGCTTCGACCCCGACACGATCGCGCCCGACACGCTGCTGGCCACGCTGAAGGAAATCGAAGCGGGCCTGGGCGATGCCGACCTGCAGATGCAGACGCGCATCGTCGAGATCCCGGTGCTCTACAACGACCCGTGGACGCACGAGACGCTGATGCGTTTTCGCGAGCGCCACCAGGACCCGTCGAGCACCGACATCGAGTACGCGGCGCGCATCAACGGCCACGCCTCGGTCGAGGCCTTCATCGAGGCGCACTCGTCGGCGCCGTGGTTCGTGTCGATGGTCGGTTTCGTGGCCGGCCTGCCCTTCCTGTTCCAAATGGTCGAGCGCCAGCGCCAGATCCAGGTGCCCAAGTACCTGAGCCCGCGCACCGACACGCCCAAGCTCACGCTGGGTCACGGCGGCTGCTTCAGCTGCATCTACTCGGTGCGCGGCGCGGGCGGCTACCAGATGTTCGGCGTCACGCCCGCACCGATCTTCGACCCGGCCCAGCGGCTGTCGTACCTCAAGGAGCTGATGGTGTTCTTCCAGCCCGGCGACATCGTCAAGTGGAAGCCCATCGACCGTGCCGAGTACGACCGCCAGGTGGCGCAGGTCGAGGCCGGCACCTACGCGCTGCGCATCGCGCCCGTGTCGTTCTCGCTCAACGAATTTTTGGCCGACCCCGACGGCTACAACCAACAGCTCCTGAAGGTGCTCCATGGCGATTGAAGCCCTCAAGCCCGGCCTCGCGACCAGCGTGCAGGACGCCGGCCGCCCCGGCTACTACCACCTGGGCATTCCGCTGTCGGGCGCGCTCGACCAGCAAAGCCTGGTGCTCGCGAACCTGCTGGTGGGCAACGACGAAGGCGCAGCCGTCATCGAAAGCACGCTGCTCGGGCCCGAGCTGCAGTTCGACGCGCCCGCGCTGGTGGCCGTGACCGGCGCCGACGCGAAGATCAAGCTCAACGGCAACGAGATGCCGCGCAATGAATCCTTCACGGTGCAGGCCGGCGACAAACTGAGCTTCGACTTCATGAAGCTCGGCGCGCGCATGTGCATCGCCGTGGCCGGCGGCATCGACGTGCCGGTGGTGCTGGGCAGCCGCTCGACTTACGGCCTGGGCGCGTTCGGCGGCTTCAACGGCCGCAAGCTGCTGGCCGGCGACAAGCTCCCCGTAGGTACGCCTTCGGCCAGCGCCCGCGCGGGCCGCACGGTCGATGCCGCATTGCTGCCGGTGCTCGAGAAGGAAGTGGCCCTGCGCGTGCTGCCGGGCATCTACTTCCACCGCCTGCAGGAGGTGTCGGTGCAAAGCTTCTTCGCCGACACCTGGACCGTCGGCTCCGAGGCCGACCGCATCGGCTACCGCTACAAGCACGGCACGCCGCTGAAGTTCCAGGACCGCACGCCGCCCTTCGGCGCGGGCGACGACCCGTCGAACATCGTCGATGCGGGCTACCCCTACGGCTCCATCCAGGTGCCGGGCGGGCGCGAGCCGATCATCCTGCACCGCGACGCGGTGTCGGGCGGCGGCTACGCGATGGTCGGCACCGTCATCAGCGCCGACATGGACCTCATCGCCCAGATGCAGCCCAACCACAAGGCGCGCTTCGTCGAGGTCGACATGGCGCAGGCGCTCGAGGCCCGCGCCGAACGCCGACGACGGCTCGACCGCCTGCGGGCCGCGCTCGCGGCCTGACGCGCGCCCGTCCTTCCCTTTTTCTTCACCGCTGTCACCCAAGGAGTTCTTCATGAACAGCTCGCCCCTGCGCGTTTCATTGATCGCCGCTTCGCTCGCCACCACCCTGGCGTGGCACGCCCCGGCCTCGGCCGCCGACTGGTTTCCCTACAAGGCCGAGGCCACCGAACCCGCCTTCTCGGCCGAGGGCACGAAGAAACCCATCGACTACACGCCGCTGGCCAAGGCGTCGAAGAAGTGGGACATCTGCGTGTCGTTCCCGCACATGAAGGACGCCTACTGGCTCGGCGTGGACTACGGCGTGATCGAAGAGGCGCGCCGCCTGGGCGTGAAGCTGCAGGTGGTCGACGCGGGCGGCTACACCAACCTGAGCAAGCAGGTCTCGCAGATCGAGGACTGCGTGGCGCGCGGCGCCAACGCCGTGGTCATCGGCGCGATCTCGGGCGATGGGCTGAACAACGTCATCAAGGCCACGGCCGCCAAGAAGGTGCCGGTGATCGACCTGGTGAACGGCATCAGCTCGCCCGACCTGTCGGCCAAGTCGCTTGTGTCGTTCCACACCATGGGCCACTCGACCGGCGAGTACCTCGCGAAGAAGCATCCGGCCGGTTCGCCGCCGGTGAAGGTCGGCTGGTTCCCCGGCCCGGCCGGCGCCGGATGGGTCGAGGCCGCGCACAAGGGCTTCATGGAAGCGATCAAGGGCAGCGCCGTGACGGTGCTCGATCCGAAGTACGGCGACACCGGCAAGGAGGCGCAGGCCAAGCTGGTCGAGGACGTGCTGCAGGGCAACCCCGACCTGGCCTACGTCGCCGGCACGGCAGTGACCGCCGAGGCCGCCACCGGCATCCTGCGCGCGCGCAACCTCGACAAGAAGGTGCAGGTGCTCTCGTTCTACATGACGCCGGGCGTGTACGAAGGCATCCAGAAGGGCCGCATCGTGGCCGCGCCGGCCGACTCGATGGTGATCCAGGGCCGCATCGCGGTCGACCAGGCCGTGCGCCTGCTGGAGAACAAGGACGTGGTGAAGCACGTCGGCCCGAAGATCTTCGTGGTCGACAGCGGCAACATCAAGAGCGTGAAGCAGGCCGACATCCTGCCGCCGACCGGCTTCAAGCCGGTGTTCGAGGTCAAGTAAGCCGGCCATGGCTCCCGTGCTGCTGCAGACCCTCGGCCTGGGCAAACGCTACCCCGGCGTGCTCGCGCTCGATGCGATGGACTTCGAGCTGCGCGCCGGCGAGGTGCACGTGCTGTTCGGCGAGAACGGCGCCGGCAAGTCGACGCTGATCTCGCTGCTGGCCGGTGCCAACGTGCCGACGGCGGGCGAGATCCGCATGCACGGCGCGCCGGTGAAGTTCGCCAACGTGCACGACGCGCGGCGCCACGGCATCAGCGCGGTGTTCCAGGAGTTCTCGCTGATCCCCACGCTGTCGGTGGCGCAGAACCTGAGCCTGGGCGAGGAGCCGTGCCAGGGCGGCCTGCTCGACCGCGCGGCGGTGCGCGAGCGCGCCCGCACGATGCTGGCCGACCTGGGCTTCGAGATCGACGTCGATGCGCCCGTGGCGGGCCTCACGCGCGCACAGCAGCAGATGGTGGAGATCGCCAAGGGCCTGCGCGGCGAGGTGTCGGTGCTGATCCTCGACGAACCCACCGCCTCGCTCACCGACACCGAGACGCAGCGCCTGTTCGAACTGGTAGCGCGGCTGAAGGCGCGCGGCGTGGGCATCGTCTACATCTCGCACCGCATGCAGGAGATTGCGCAGATCGCCGACCGCATCACGGTGCTGCGCGACGGGCGCAAGGTCACGACCGTGGAAGCCCATGCGACCAGCGCCGACCGGCTCATCGAGCTGATGAGCGGACGGGCCATCGACAACATCTACCCGCGCATCACGGCCAACCCCGGCGAGGTGGTGCTGCAGGTCGAAGGGCTGGCCTCGCCCAACGGCGTGCGCCACGCCAGCCTCACGGTGCGGCGCGGCGAAGTGGTCGGGCTCGCGGGCCTCGTGGGCTGCGGCAAGTCGGAGCTGTTCCGCGCGATCTACGGCCTCGACCCCGTGAGCGAAGGCCGCGTGCTGTTCAGGGGCCAGCCGCGCACCGGCGCGACGGTGCGCCAGCTGCTCGACGAGGGCCTGTTCTACCTGCCGCCCGACCGCAAGGGCGAAGGGCTGGTGCTCGGTTTCACCTCGCGAGCCAACATCACCTTGCCGCTGATGCACGGGCCGCTGCGCGGGCGCGGCGGCTGGCTGCGCAAGCGCCTCGGGCGGCGGCTTTCCACGAGCGCCGCCGAGCGCGTCGAGCTCGCGCCGCGCAACCTTGAACGGCCCGTGGGCCTGCTCTCGGGCGGCAACCAGCAGAAGGTGCTGTTCGGCAAGGGCATGACGCGCGACGCCGCGCTCTACGTGTTCGACGAGCCCACGGTCGGCGTCGACGTCGGCACCCGCAGCGCGCTGTACGAGGTGATCCGCAAGCTCTGCGAAGGCGGCGCCGCGGTGGTCGTGATCTCGTCCGACCTGCCCGAGGTGCTGCACCTGAGCCACCGCGTCTACGTGATGTGCCGCGGCGAGATCGCCGGCGAGCTGCACGGCGACGCCATCCAGGAAACCGCCGTGCTCAACCTGTTTTTCGGCCCCAGCGAGAACCCCTCCTCATGACTTCGCCTTCCCTCACTGCCGCCCCGGCGGCCCCCACGCCCGGCCTGGCCGGTCGCGCCCTCGGCCTGCTGCGCAGCCTCTTCCTGCGACTGGGCGTGCTGCCCTTCATGCTGGTGATCGCCTGCGTGGTGTTCGCCACGCTGTCCGACCAGTTCCTCACGGTACAGAACCTGGTGAACCTGCTGCGCCAGTCGGTCTACCTGATCCTCGTGTCGCTGGGCCAGATGCTGGCGCTGGTGACCGGCGGCTTCGACCTCTCGGTGGGCACGGTGATGGCGATCACCTCGGTGGTCTCCGCGCTTGCCATGCAGGCGCTGGGCGCGGCTTTTCCCGACGCGGCCTGGATGGTGGTGCTCGTGGGCTGCGCCTGCGGGATGCTCGCCGGGCTGGTGGTGGGCCTCGTCAACGGCTTCGGCGTGGCGGTGATCGGCGTATCGCCCTTCATCGTGACGCTGGGCGTGCAGTCGATCGGCTTCGGCTTTGCGCTGTTCCTCACGGGCGGCGTGCCGGTGTCGGGCATGCCGGCGCAGTTCAGCGAGCTGTTCGGTTTCGGCACCGTGCTCGGCGTGCCGGTGCCGATCCTCGTCACGGCCGTGTGCGTGGCCGGCATGGGCCTGCTCATGGGCCGCCTGCCGACCGGCACGCACCTGCTCGCGGTGGGCGGCAACGCCAAGGCTGCGGCGCTGTCGGGCATCGACACGCGTCGCGTGCTGCTCATGGCCTACCTGCTGTGCGCGGGCCTCGCGGCCGTGAGCGGCCTGCTGCTCACGGCGCGCGTGGAAACCGGCGAGGCCAACCTCGGCGGCACCGTGGCGCTCGAATCGATCGCGGCCTGCGTGATCGCCGGCGTGAGCCTGCGCGGCGGCATCGGCCGCGTGCCCAACGTGGTGATGGGCGCCATCTTCATCGGCCTGGTGCAGAACGGCATGAACCTGGCCAGCGTGGGCTCGTACCTGCAGATGGTGGTACTGGGCGCCCTGCTGATCGTGGCCGTGGTCGCCGACCAGATCCGCCATCGCATGGTGGCACCGGGCAGCCACTGAGCTTCACACCCCCACACAAGCAACGAAGGAAATCTCATGACATCCAGGACCAACGCCGCCATCGACGCGCGCCGCATCGCCGCCACGCCGCGCGGCGTCGGCATCGGCTTTCCCATCTATGCAGAGCGCGCGCTCAACGCCGAGCTGTGGGACGTCGAAGGCCGGCGCTACATCGACTTCGGCTCGGGCATCGCGGTGCTCAACACCGGCCACCGGCATCCGCGCGTGGTGGAGGCCATTCGCGCGCAGCTCGAGTGCTTCACCCACACGGCCTACCAGGTGGTGCCATACGAAAGCGTGGTGTCGCTGGCCGAGCGCCTGAACCGCCTCACGCCCGGCACCCACGCCAAGAAGACCGCCTTCTTCACGACCGGCGCCGAGGCGGTCGAGAACGCCATCAAGATCGCGCGCGCCGCCACGCGCCGGCCCGGCGTGATCGCGCTGGGCGGTGGTTTTCACGGCCGCACCTTCATGGGCATGGCGCTCACGGGCAAGGTGGTGCCGTACAAGACCGGCTTCGGGCCCTTCCCCGGCAGCATCTTCCACGTGCCCGCGCCGATCGCGCTGCACGGCGTGTCGGTGGACGATTCGCTGCGCGCCATCGACAAGCTGTTCAAGGCCGACATCGAGCCCGAGCAGGTGGCGGCCATCATCCTGGAGCCGGTGCAGGGCGAAGGCGGCTTCTACGCCGCGCCGCCCGCCTTCATGCGCGCGCTGCGCGAGATCTGCGACCGCCACGGCATCCTGCTGATCGCCGACGAGATCCAGACCGGCTTCGCGCGCACCGGCAAGTGGTTTGCCATGGATCATTACGACGTGGTGCCCGACCTCATGACCATGGCCAAGAGCCTGGCCGGCGGCACGCCGCTGTCGGCCGTGTGCGGGCGCGCCGAGATCATGGACGCGCCCGCCCCCGGCGGCCTCGGCGGCACCTACGCCGCCAACGCGCTGGCGATTGCGGCGGCGCATGCGGTGCTCGATGTGATCGAGGACGAACGCCTGTGCGAGCGCGCGCAGGTGCTGGGCGACCGGCTCAAGGCGCGCCTCGAAGGGCTGCGCGCGAAGGTGCCGCAGATCGCGGACGTGCGCGGCCTGGGCGCGATGGTGGCGGTCGAGTTCGCGGGCGCCGACGGCGCGCCCGACCCCGAGTTCACGAAGCAGGTGCAAACCCGAGCGCGCGACGCGGGTTTGCTGCTGCTGACTTGCGGCGTGCACGCCAATGTGGTCCGCTTCCTGTTCCCCCTGACCATCGAAGACGCGGTGCTCGGCGAAGGCCTCGACATCCTCGCCGCCGCCCTGCAAGCCTGAGACAAACCACCCATGCCACTGAAACTCCAAGACCCGACCCTGCTGCGCCAGCAGGCCTGCATCGCCGGCGCCTGGGTGAATGCCGACAACGGCACCACCGTCGCCGTCACCAACCCCGCCACCGGCGAGCACATCGGCACCGTGCCCATGTGCGGCACCGAGGAAACCGTGCGCGCCATCGCCGCCGCCGAAAAGGCCCAGAAGGCCTGGGCCAAGGTGCCCGCCAAGGAACGCTCGGCCATCCTGCGCAAGCTCAACGACCTGATGCTCGCGAACGTGGACGACCTCGCGCTCATCATGACCACCGAGCAGGGCAAGCCCCTGACCGAGAGCCGCGGCGAGATCGCCTACGCCGCCTCGTTCATCGAGTGGTTCGCCGAAGAAGCGCGCCGCGTGTACGGCGACACCATTCCCGCACCGCAGGCCGACCGCCGCATCCTGGCGCTCAAGCAGCCCGTGGGCGTCACCGCCGCCATCACGCCCTGGAACTTTCCCACCGCCATGCTCACGCGCAAGGCCGGGCCCGCGCTCGCGGCCGGCTGCGCCATGGTCGTGAAGCCGGCCACGCAGACGCCGTTCTCGGCGCTGGCCTTTGCCGTGCTCGCCGAACGCGCGGGCGTGCCCAAGGGCCTGCTGTCGGTGCTCACCGGCTCGGCCAGCCAGATCGGCGGCGAGATGACGCGCAGCCCCATCGTGCGCAAACTCACCTTCACCGGCTCGACCGAGGTGGGTCGCACGCTCATGAAGCAGTCGGCCGACACGATCAAGAAGCTGTCGCTCGAACTCGGCGGCAACGCGCCCTTCATCGTGTTCGACGATGCCGATGTGGATGCCGCCGTCGAAGGCGCGATGGTCTCGAAGTACCGCAACACCGGCCAGACCTGCGTGTGCGCCAACCGCTTGTACGTGCAGCGCGGTGTGCTGGAAGCCTTCACGCAGAAGCTCGTGGCCAAGGTCAACGCACTGAAGGTCGGCAACGGCACCGAGGCCGGCGTCAACCAGGGCCCGCTGATCGACGCCAAGGCGGTCGAGAAGATCGAGGAGCACGTGGCCGACGCCGTCGCCAAGGGCGGCACCGTGCTCGCGGGCGGCAAGCGCCATGCGCTGGGCGGCCTGTTCTACGAGCCGACCGTGATCGGCGGCGCCACGCCCGACATGCTGTTCGCGCGCGAGGAAACCTTCGGCCCGCTGGCGCCGATCTTCGCGTTCGACACCGAGGCCGAGGCCATCGCCGCGGCCAACGACACCGAGTTCGGCCTGGCCGCGTACTTCTACAGCCGCGACATCGGCCGCATCATGCGCGTGGCCGAGGCGCTCGAATCGGGCATCGTGGGCGTGAACACCGGGCTGGTGTCGACGGCCGAGGCGCCGTTCGGCGGCGTGAAGCAGTCGGGGTTGGGGCGCGAGGGCTCGAAGTACGGGCTCGACGACTTCCTCGAGATCAAGTACGTGTGCCTTGCGGGGCTGGACAGCTAGGAACTCGCTGCCCGTGACAACGTACCAAGGCGCTTGCCATTGCGGCGCGTGCCGCTTCGAGGTGGACACGGACCTCGACCATGTCCGCAGCTGCAACTGCTCCGTGTGCCGGCGCCGCGGCGCGCTGATTCACCGCGTGCCCGCATCGGCGCTTCGCCTGCTCACGCCGCTGGAAGACCTCACGGTCTATGAATGGCACACACGGACCGCACGCGACTACTTCTGCCCCACCTGCGGAATCATGCCGTTCCGGATTCCCAGCGCGCCGACCGCGCAAGAGACGGCCGAAGGCAAGCTGCCGTTCACGGGATGGGCCATCAATGCGCGCTGTCTTGAAGGCGTCGATCTGGCCAGCGTGCCGGTCCGGCTCGTGAACGGCGCGGACCTGTCCTGAGGCTCAGCTTAGGAGCCAGTGCACGCTGAACAGCCGCTCGGGGTCGGTCCACACCGCCCCGACGCGGAAGCCCGCGCGCACCGCCAGGGCCTGCAGGCCCTCGACGGTGAACTTGTGCGAGTACTCGGTGTGCAGGGTCTCGCCTTCCTCGAACGAGAAGCGCTCGCCGCGCAGCTGCACGCTCTGCGCCCGCCGGCTCACGAGGTGCATCTCGATGCGGCGCATCGGTGCGTTGTAGAAGGCCGCGTGCGAGAAGCCGTCGAGGTCGAAGTCGGCCGACAACTCCGCGTTCGCGCGCCGCAGCAGGTTGAGGTTGAACGCCGCCGTCACGCCCTGCGCGTCGTTGTAGGCCGCGTGCAGCCGGTCGGGGTCTTTCACCAGGTCGACGCCGATCAGCAGGCCGCCGCCGCGCAGCATGCGCGCCGCGAGCTGCAGGAACGCCAGCGCCTCGTCGGGCTCGAAGTTGCCGATGGTCGAGCCGGGAAAGAAGCCCACGCGCCGGCCCGCCCCGGCCAGGGGCGCGGGCAGCACGAGCGGCATGGTGTAGTCGGCCGCGATGGGCTGCACGGCCAGCGCCGGGTAGTCGGCCTTCAGGCGCGCCGCCGCGGCTTCGAGGTGCTCGCCCGAGATGTCGATCGGCAGATAGCGCTTGGGCGATTCGAGCGCGTCGAGCAGCAGCCGCACCTTGGTGAGCGAACCCGCGCCGAACTCGACGATCTCGGCGTTCGGCCCGATCTGCGCGGCGATCTCGCCGGCGCAGGCGCCCAGGATGCCCAGCTCGGTGCGCGTGGGGTAGTACTCGGGCAGCTCGCAGATGCGGTCGAACAGCTGCGAGCCGGCCACGTCGTAGAAGAACTTGGGCGAGATGTGGCGCGGTGTGCGCGCCAGGCCGGCCTGCATGGCGCGGCCGAACTCGGACCACGGGGCGGTGTCGGTCGGTGTCGCGGCTTCCTGTCGCTGCAGGTGGCTGGCGAGGGCGAACGGGGCGGTCGGATTGCGCATGGTGCTCGGCTCCATCGAGGTGTCGGTCAAAGGTCTTTCGCGAGCCGCAGCCCCGAGAACTGCCAGCGTGCCGCCGGCGGAAAGAAATTGCGGTAGCTTGGCCGCGTGTGGCCGGCCGGCGTGGCCACGCTGCCGCCGCGCAGCACCAGCTGGCCCACCATGAACTTGCCGTTGTATTCGGCCGCGATGCCGGGCAGCGGCCGGAAGCCCGGGTACGGGTCGTACGAGGAACGCGTCCATTGCCAGACATGGCCGCTCATCTGCGCAATGCCGGGCGCGTCGAAGGCGGCCTCCCATTCGAACTCGGTGGGCAGCCGCGCGCCGGCCCATTCGGCGTACGCGGCGGCCTCGTAGAAGCTCAGCTGGGACACGGGCGCATCGGCCTCCATCGGCCGCACGCCGTGCAGGCCGAACACCTGCCAGCCGCCGGGCGCGGCAGGGCCGCCGCCGGCGCCGAGGGTGGCGATGCGCGGGTCGTCGGCTTCGAGCCAGTAGGCGGGGTGGCGCCAGCCTTGGGCCTGCACCGTGGCCCAGCCGTCGGACAGCCACAGCTCGGGCCGCCGGTAGCCGCCGTCGGCGATGAACTGCGCGTAGTCGCCGCAGTTCACGAGCCGGTCGGCGATGGCATAGGGGCGCAGCAAGGCGGCGTGGCGCGGCGTCTCGTTGTCGAAGCAGAAGTCCTCGCCCGCATGCCCGACCTCGACCGTGCCGCCCGGCTGTTCCAGCCAGCGCACCTCGGCCGGCACGGCGGCCAGCCGCCGCGCGGGGCCGCTCGCGGGCTTGTACGCCGGCAGCAGCGGGTTGCACGACAGGGCATGCAGGATGTCGGTGAGCAGCAGCTCCTGGTGCTGCTGCTCGTGGTTCAGCCCGAGCGCGACGATGGACTCGATGGCCACCCAGTCGAGCGCCTCCGGCGCCGCCAGCAGCGCGAGCACCGCCTCGTCGACGTGGCGGCGGTAGGCGTGCACTTCGTCGAGCGACGGCCGCGTGAGCAGGCCGCGCTGCGGCCGCGGGTGGCGCGGGCCGAGCGCCTCGTAGTAGGAGTTGAAGAGGTAATGAAAACGCGCATCGAAGGGTCGGTACCCCGCCGCATGCGGCTGCAGCAGCACGGTCTCGAAGAACCACGTCGTGTGCGCCAGGTGCCATTTGGTCGGGCTGGCGTCGGGCATCGACTGGATGCACTGGTCCTCGGCGGACAGCGGCGCGGCCAGCGCCAGGCTGGCGGCGCGCACCGTGCGGAATTGCTCGCGCAAGGCGCTCGCCACGGGGGCGATCGGCCGGGAAAACGTCATGGTGTCTCCAGTCGGGTGAGCCGGAAGTTTTAGCCCATACCGGCGACAAAAGCACGTAGGACAAGACGCCGCCGCCGCGCCGCCGCAGGAGCCCGTCCTGCGCGCAAGCGGCCCGGAACGCCCCGGCCCGCTGCGTATGATTCGGGCGATGCAAACCCCCTCTCCTTCGGCCAGGCCCCACGTTGTCATCATCGGCTGCGGTTTCGGCGGACTCGAGGCAGCGCGCAAGCTGCAGCGGGCCGACGTCGATGTGACGGTGATCGACAAGACCAACCACCACCTGTTCCAGCCCCTGCTGTACCAGGTGGCGACCGCCGGGCTCGCGGCGCCGTCGATCGCGGCGCCGGTGCGCGCCCTGTTCCGCAAGCAGGCCAACGTGACCACGCTGCTGGCCGAGGTGACGGGCATCGACCCGGCCGCGCGCACGGTGCAGCTGGCCGATGGCAGCCAGGTGGCCTACGACCACCTGATCGTGGCGGCCGGCGCCACGCACAGCTACTTCGGGCACGACGAGTGGGCGCCCGCCGCCCCGGGATTGAAGACGCTGGCCGACGCCTTCGAGATCCGCCGCCGCGTGCTGATGTCCTTCGAAACGGCCGAGACCACCGCCGACCCCGAGCGCCGCCGCGCGCTGCTCACCTTCGTGGTGATCGGCGCCGGGCCGACCGGCGTCGAGATGGCCGGCACGCTGGCCGAGATCGCCAAGCACACCCTCGCGGGCGAGTTCCGCCGCATCGACCCCGGCAGCGCGCAGGTGCTGCTGGTCGAGGGCGGCCCGCGCGTGCTGCAGGCCATGCCCGAAAGCCTGAGCCAGAAGGCGCTCGAACAACTGGAACGGCTCGGCGTGGAAGTGCGGCTGAACGCGCGCGTCACCGCCATCGACAACGCCGGCCTCGAAGTGCAGACCGGCGGCGGCCCCGACGGCGCGCCGCTGCAGAGCTACCGCATTCCCAGCAGCTGCGTGGTGTGGGCGGCCGGTGTCGCGGCCTCGCCGCTGGGCCGGCTGCTCGGCAGCGCCACGGGCGTCGAGTGCGACCGCGCGGGCCGCATCAAGGTCGAGCCCGACCTGAGCCTGGCCGGCCACCCCGAGATCAGCGTGGTGGGCGACCTGGCCGCCGCCATGAGCCACGCGCCCGGCAAGCCGCCCAAGCCGGTGCCCGGCGTGTCGCCCGGCGCCAAGCAGGCGGGCCGTGCGGCGGCGGCGAACATCCTGCGCCGCCTGGCGGGCCAGCCCACCGTGCCGTTCCGCTACGCCGACTACGGCAACCTGGCCACCATCGGGCGCAACTCGGCCGTGGTCGACCTGGGCACGCCCTTCGGCCCGCTGCGCTTCAGCGGCCGGCCCGCATGGCTGTTCTGGCTGTTCGCGCACGCGTACTTCCTCATCGGTTTTCGCAACCGCGTCGTCGTGATGTGGGACTGGGCCAGCGCCTACTGGAGCTTCCAGCGCAACGCGCGCGTGGTGGCCGACGTGCAGGGCCGCAGCGAGTCGTAGGCACCTCCCACGCCGCGCGATGACGTTGCTCTGGTGGGTCGTCTTTCATGCGCTCGATGCGCTGTTCTGGCTCTGGATCCTGCGCTGGGGTGGCGCGGCCTGGCTCGAAGGCACATTCCTCTCGGGCTTTCTCGTGAGCATCTTCGCGCCACGCTGGGGCGCCGAGGGCCTGCGCATGTTCGCGCTGCTGATGCTGGTCGTGTGCGCGATCAGCTTCGTCTGGGGCCTGCTCATGCCCGAGATGCGCTGCTGGTACTCGGGCCACTGCTGAAGCCCCGAGGGCGCCCCGCGAGGCGCCCCTGGCCACGTCAGGTGCCGCGTCAGCTGCCGATCACCCCACCGTCGATCTTCGTGATGACCACGGTCGCCGAGCGCGGCCGGCCCGCGCCGTCGGGCCACTTCGACACGGCGAGCGGACGCTCGGGGTCGCTGCGCTCGTTGGCCGGCTCGCCCGGGTGCTGGATGTTGATGAACAGCGTGCGCAGGTCGGGCGTGGCCGTGAGGCCGGTGATCTCGCAGCCGGCCGGGCCGAGCAGAAAGCGGCGGATCTCGCCCTTGGTCGGGTCGCAGGCCAGCATCTGGTTGTTGGGCAGGTTCGTGTACTCGCCCTTGCCGAGCGTGGAGGTCGACACGTCGGTCTGGATCCACAGCACGCCGCGCGCATCGACCATCAGGCCGTCGGGGCTGCCGAAGGCGTCGCCCTTGACGTTGCCCTGCGCCTCGTAGCGCGTCTGCTTCGGGTCGCCCGCGAGCACGAGGTGGTTCCACGCGAACTTCGTGGCGTCGAGGTCGCCGCTTTCCTTCCAGCGGATGATCTGGCCCATCGTGTTGTTGGAGCGCGGGTTGGCCGCGTCCATGAAGGGCTGGCCCGGGGCGCCGCGGTTGCTGTTGTTGGTGAGCGTGCAGTAGACCTCCTTCGTCAGCGGATCGACGGTGGTCCACTCGGGGCGGTCCATCTTCGTGGCGCCGAGGATGTCGCTGGCCTGGCGCGACTTGATGAGCACGTCGCCCTGCGTGGCGAAGCCCTTGTCGGCCACCAGCCCGCCCTTGCCCTGCACCAGCGGCAGCCATTCGCCCGTGCCGTCGACGTCGAAGCGGCCCACGTACAGCGTGCCGTGGTCGAGCAGGTCGCGGTTGGCGGCGGCGCCACCGGGGCGCACTTTGTCGCGGCTCACGAACTTGTAGATGTACTCGAAGCGCGAGTCCTCGCCCATGTAGACCACGGCGCGGCCGTCGTCGGTGAGCGCCACGGCGGCGCCTTCGTGCGCGGCGCGGCCCAGTGCGGTGCGCTTGCGCGGCGTGGAGTTCGGGTCTTGCGGATCGATCTCGACCACCCAGCCGTAGCGGTTCGATTCGTTCGGGTGCTTGGCGACGTCGAAGCGTTCTTCGTGCTCGTGCCAGCGGTACTTGGCGCCGTTGCCCTTCTTGAGGCCCCAGCGTTTCTGGTGCGCGTCGGGCGTGGCGGTGCCCTCGAAGTAGTCGGCGAAGTTTTCCTCGCAAGTCAGGTAGGTGCCCCACGGCGTCTGGCCGTTGGCGCAGTTGTTGAAGGTGCCGAGCACCTGCGTGCCCGAGGGATCGCCCGCGGTGCGCAGCATCGGGTGGCCGGCCGCGGGGCCAGTGAGCGTCATCGGCGTGAGCGCGGTGATGCGGCGCGCGAAACGCGAAGGCAGCACCTGCTGCCAGGCCGCGCCGTCGCGCTGCAGCTCGATCACCGACACGCCGTGCGCGTGCATCGACTTGCGCACCTTCGCGGCGCTCCAGGTCTTCATGCCGTCGGTGTGCAGCAGGCCATCGTCCACGTACTCGTGGTTCAGCACCAGCAGGCCGCGGTTCGATCCATCGAGCGGGAAGAAGGCCATGCCGTCATGGTGCATGCCGGCCTGCAGCGCCTGGTCGTCGGCGGTGTCGGAAGCATCGGTCTTGAAGGCGGGCATGCGGCCCGCGATGCCCGTGGGGTCGCCCCAGCGGTACAGCACCTGCGTGCGATAGCCCTCGGGCACGACCAACTGGTCGACCGCCGCCATGGGCACGCTCTTGAAACCGATGCTGCGGCCCAGGCCGCTCACTGCGTTGCTACTGCCGGCGCCCGTGCTGGCACAGCCCGCCAGCGGACCGAACAGGCCCGCCACGGCCGCCGCCAGGCCGCCGCGCACGAAGACCCGCCGCTGCGGATCGGACACGTCGTGGATGGTGGGATTGCCGGAGGGGTTCGAGTCCTCCATGCGCGCGAAGTCTTTGGCCATGTCCTGGGGGTCCGTGGGAATCGTGGGAACACGCGATGCTCCCGCGCGCCCATGAAGCCGTCATGACAGGGGTTCGAAGCGCACGTCGCCCCAGGGCCGCGAGCCGCCGTGGTTGTTGCTGTTGCGCGGCTGCTCCCGGCGTTCGCGTCGCCAGTCCCAGGGCGGCGTCGGCGCGGTATCGGCCCACAGGCCCAGGTGCTGCGCACGCGCCGCGGCTTCGAGGCGGAACAGGTCGCCGCCGCGCTTCTTCGCGATGCCGTGGTAGTCGTACACCCAGGCCCAGCCCTCGGCCACCAGGCGGCGGCCGGCGTCTTCGCCGTTGCAGCGCACGTCGGCCACGGTGCGGCCGTAGCGGTCGGTGTCGCGCTCGGTGATGACGGCCTTCTCGGCGTAGCACAGGCGGCTCAGCGCCTGGCGGCTGCGCTGGCCGTAGGGCTGCGCTTTCTCCGGCGCGTCGATGGCGGCGATGCGCACTTTGACCTGTTCATAGGCGCCGCTGCGGCCGCAGCGCGCGGTGAGCGTGTCGCCGTCGCTCACGCCCACGACGAGGCAGGTGCGCGGCGATGCGGCGTGGGTCAGCAGCGGGAGGGAAAGGCCGAGGGAAAGAAGCAGGAAGGCGGGACGAAAGCGCATGCGGAAAGGGAGCGGAACACGGGGCCAAGAATGGCCGACGATTCTCGGCGCGAAGTGCGCGCTTCGCCCTGCGGATGCATTTGTTTTCGTCTTCGCTCAGCGCGCAGCCGGCGCGGCCGTCGACTTGCGCACCACCAGCTCCGGGCGCAGCACCACGGTGGAGGCCGACAGCGCCTGCCCGTCGATCTCCTCGAACAGCATCTCGGCCGCGCGCCAGCCGAGTTCGCGGTGCGGCAGCCGGATGGTGGTGAGCGGCGGATCGACCATGTCGACCAGCGGCATGTCGTTGTGGCCGGTGATCGAGATGTCTTTCGGCACGCGCAGGCCGGCCTCGCGCAGCGCGTCGTAGGCGCCCAGCGCCACGAGGTCGTTGCAACAGACCACGGCCTGCGGCGCGGCGCCGGCCGCGAGCATCTGCTTCATCGCGGCCGCGCCGGCCTCGCGGCTGTAGCTCGCGCACTCGACGATGCGCGCCGGCTTCATGCGGTGGTCGCGCAGCGCCTGCTCCACGCCCAGCAGGCGGCCCACGCCGGTGGGGATGGTCTGCGGCCCCGCCAGGTGCGCGATGCGCTTGTGGCCCAGGCCCACGAGGTGATCGACCGCGAGCTTCATCGCCAGCCGGTCGTCGCTCACCACGGCGGGCAGGCGGCCGGTCTCGTCGGCGCGGTTGACGAGCACCGCCGTCATGCCGGCCTTGGCGACGAAGTCGACCAGCGGGTCGTCGCGCGTGGCGGTGGCCAGGATCACGCCGTCCACGCGCTGCGCCAGCATGCGCTCGAGCACCGGCCGCGCGAGCGCCGGATCGACCACGTTGGTGACGAACACGAAGTAGCCGCGCGCGGCCGCGCTGGCCTCGATGCCTTGCAGGATCGGCGGAAACACCGCGTTCGTGATGTCGGGCACCAGCACGCCGATGGTGTGGGTGCGGCCCGTGCGCAGCGCCGAGGCCGCGCGGTTGGGCCGGTAACCCAGGCGCTGCGCGGCCTCCTCGACCACGCGCAGCACCTCGTCGCTGATCAGCGAGCGCTTCTCGGGGCTGAGCGCACGCGACACGGTCGACACATGCACCCCGGCGGCACGGGCGACGTCGCGGATGGTGACGGGGCTGGAGGGGGGATGGGTGCTCATTGGTGCAAACGATTGTTGGTCATCCGGTGCGCATCGGTTGGCGAATTCCCATTCTGACGTCTCGGATACCTGCCATTTTACTTTTCCGGAATCTGCCGTAATATCATGCAAACGATTGCAAGGATTGCAGATGAACATCGCCACCTCCCCCGATTCGGTGCTCGGCTTTGCGCTCGACGCCATGCAACGCACCCCCGATCCGCGCCTGCGCACCGTGATGGACGCGCTCACGCGCCATCTGCATGCCTTCGTCCAGGAGGTGAAGCTGACCGAGGAGGAGTTCGAGCAGGCGCTCGAATTCATCGTCGCCATCGGCCACGCCACGGGCGAGACCAAGAACGAGGTGGTGCTGGCGGCCGACATCCTGGGCGTGTCCACCGTGGTGGCGCTGCAGAACAACCAGGACCCGCACGGCGAATCGCCGGCCGCCCTGCTGGGCCCCTTCTGGCGCGCCAACTCGCCGGCCTGCGCGGCGGGCGAGAGCATTGCGCGCTCGGGCACGCCGGGCACGCCGCTGGAGGTGACGGGCACGGTGCGCGACGTGGGCGGGCAGCCGATGGCCGATGTCACGGTCGACGTGTGGCAGGCCTCGCCGGTCGGGCTCTACGAGAACCAGGACCCGGAACAGGACGACATGAACCTGCGCGGGCGCTTCACCACCGACGCGCAAGGCCGCTTTCATTTCCGCAGCGTGCGCCCCGCCGGCTACCCGGTGCCCACCGACGGGCCGTGCGGCGTGCTGCTGCGCGCGCAGCAGCGCCACCCGAACCGGCCCGCGCACCTGCACTTCATGCTGAGCAAGCCGGGCCACAAGGTGCTGGTCACGCAGGTGTTCGCCGACGACGACGAGAACCTGGAGAGCGACCCGACCTTCGGCGTGACGCGCCAGCTCATCGGCCGCTTCGCGCTCGCGCCCGACGGCGGTAGCGCCACGCTGCAGTACGACTTCCAGCTGGAGCCGGGCGAGATGAAGTTCCCCCGCCCACCGATCCCCTGATTCCGCAACTTCCCTTCATCCCATGAGCTTCGATCCCCAATCCCGACTCCACGGCAAGATCGCCGTCATCACCGGCGGCCTCGGCGCCATCGGCTATGCCACGGCCACGCGGCTGGCCGCGCTGGGCGCCACCTGCGTGCTGCTGCACCGCAGTGGCGACGACAACGCCGCCGCGCGCGCCGCCGCCCTGCCCTCGGACAGCGGCCAGCGCCACGGCGCGATCCGCGCCGACATCGTCGACACGCCGAGCCTGCAGGCCGCCGCCGCCGAGGTGAAGGCCGCGCACGGGCGCTGCGACATCCTGGTCAACAGCGCGGGCCACACGCAGCCCGTGCCGGCCGGCGACCTCGACGCGCTGACCGACGACCTCATCGACGACCTGCTGCGCGCCAACTTCCGCGGCGTGTTCGCCACCATCCGCGCCTTCGCGCCTATGCTCAAGGCCACCGGCGACGGGCTGGTGGTCAACATCTCGTCCATCGCCGGCTTCACGGGCGTGGGCAGCAACCTCGCGTATGTCGCGGCCAAGGCCGGGCTCGACGTGGTGGGCGATGCGCTGGCCAAGGCGCTGGCGCCGGCGGTGCGCGTGGTGTCGGTGTCGCCGGGCGCGGTCGAGTCGGGCTTCGTGCCCGGGCGCGGTGCCGAGTTCGCCGACAAGATGGCCAGCACCACGCCGCTGGGACGCATCGGCAAGCCCGACGACGTGGCGGCCACCGTGGAGGCGCTGGCCACCACGCTGCGCTTCGTCACCGGCACGCGCATCGTGGTCGACGGAGGGCGCCACCTGTGAACAACGCGAAGACGCTCATCACCTGCGCCGTCACGGGCAACCTCGTGAAGCCCGAGCAGACGCCGCACCTGCCGATCACGCCGGTGCAGATCGCCGACGAATGCCTGGCCGCCGCCGAAGCCGGCGCGGCGCAGGTCCACATCCACGTGCGCCACCCGGAGACGGGCAAGCCTTCGATGGAGATCGAGCTGTACCGCGAGGTGGTCGACCGCATCCGCCGCGAGAACCGCGAGCTGATCGTGAACCTCACGACCGGGCCGGGCGGGCGCTTCATTCCGAGCGAGGACGACCCGAAGATCGCCGCGCCCGGCACCACGCTGTTGCCGCCCGAGAAGCGCGTGGAGCACATCGCGCTGATCCGGCCCGACGTGTGCTCGCTCGACCTCAACACCATGAACTCCGGCCCCGACGTGGTGATCAACACGCCGAGGAACGTGCGCCGCATGGCGAAGGTGATGCGCGAGGCCGGCGTGAAGCCCGAGCTGGAGATCTTCGACTCGGGCGACATCCACCTGGCGCTGGACCTCATCGCCGACGGCACGCTCGACGGGCCCGCCATGTGGACCTTCGTGCTCGGCGTGAAGTACGGCTTCGCGCCCACGCCCGAGACGCTGCTCTATGCACGCAACCTGCTGCCGCGCGGCGCCTTCTGGAGCGCCTTCGGCATCGGCCGCACGGAGTTCCCGATCGTCGCGCAGTCGTGGCTGCTGGGCGGCCACGTGCGCGTGGGCATGGAAGACAACATCTACCTCGAGAAAGGCGTGCTGGCCGAAAGCAACGCGCAGCTCGTGGCGAAGGCGCGCGACATCCTGCGCAGCCTGGGCGGCGAGGTCGCCAACCCGCGCGAGGCCCGCGCGATGCTGGGGCTGGCCGACACCCGCGCCGTTCAGGGAGCCGCACGATGAGCGCCATCCTTCATGAACCGCGCGCACTGCGCGTGAACGGCAAGGCCGCCAACCTCGAGGCGCTGCACCTGGAGGCCGCGCCGCAGCCCGAGCCCGTGGCGCCGCCCGGCCATGCCGTGGTGCGCGTGGCCGCCGCCGCCGTGAACCCGAGCGACGTGAAGGCCGCGCTGGGCCTCATGCCACAGGCCACCTGGCCGCGCACGCCGGGGCGCGACTTCGCGGGCACCGTCGTGAGCGGCCCGTCGGCATGGATCGGCCGCGAGGTCTACGGCTCGGGCGGCGATGTCGGCATCACGCGCGACGGCTCGCATGCACGCTACCTCGTGCTGCCCGAGGCGGCCCTGCGCGCCAAGCCGAAGGGCATCTCAATGGACGAGGCCGGCGCGGTGGGCGTGCCCTTCGTCACGGCCTACGAGGGCTTCCGGCGCAGCGGCATGCCGCAGGCGGGCCAGACGGTGCTGGTGCTGGGCGCCAACGGCAAGGTCGGGCAGGCGGCGGTGCAGCTGGCCGCGCAGGCCGGCGCGCGCGTGATCGCGGTGCAGCGCGGCCCGGGGCCCTTCGCGGGGTTCGCGAGCGCGCCGGTCGACGTGGTCGATGCGCGCCACCACGCCGACGTGGGCGCGCAGGTGCGCGAGCTCACCGACGGGCGCGGCGCGCACCTCGTCTACAACACCGTGGGCAGCGCCTACTTCGAGGCCGCCAACAAGGCGATGGCCAAGGGGGCCACGCAGATCTTCATCGCCACGCACGACCGCGCGGTGCCCTTCGACATCTTCGCGTTCTACCGCGGCATGCACACCTACGTGGGCATCGACTCGCTGGCGATGGACTGCGTGGCCTCCACCGCGCAACTCGACGCGATGCGCGAAGGCTTCGAGCGCGGCACGCTGAAACCCTTTCCCGTGGCACGCCACTTCGCGCTCGACGAGGCGCTCGACGCCTACCGGCTCGTGCTGTCGGGCAGCACCGACCGCGTCGTGCTGCGCCCCTGACCCCCCACCAGGACATCCACCATGCATGTGACCCGTTTCAGCGAGGCGCCGCACTACGAGGCGCCCAACCACTTCGACATGCGCTGCCTGCGCCTGCAGGGCAAGGAGGCCGGCCCTTCGACGCAGATGTGGATGGGCATGAGCCAGATCCTGCCGGGCGGGCACACCGGGCTGGACGGCTCGCCGATGGAGAAGCTCTACCTCGTGCTCGAGGGCGAGCTGCACGTCGTCGGCGAACTCGACGGCGCGCACCAGGAAGACGTGCTCCAGCCCTACGACAGCTGCCGCTTCGCGCCCGGCGAGAAGCGCCAACTCGAGAACCGCAGCAACCGCCCGGTTCTGGTGGCGCTGGTGATGGCGAACGCACCGCCCGCCTGACGCCCTCCTTTCCCAGTCAGTCATTCATCGCTCGCACCAACAAATCAACGGAGACAAGACGCATGAAGAAGACATTCCCCTGGAGCCGCCGACAGGCACTCACGATCGCCGCGGCGCTGGCGGCCTGCACGCTCGGCGGCGCCCATGCACAAAGCGCGTGGCCGGGCACGCAGCCCATCAAGCTGGTCGTGCCCTTCACGGCAGGCAGCGGCACCGACATCGTCGCGCGCCTCGTGGCCGAGAAGCTCGGGCCCGCGCTGGGCACCAGCGTGATCGTGGACAACCGCCCCGGCGCGGGCGGCACGCTGGGCGCGGCCATCGCCGCCAAGGCGCCGGCCGACGGCTACACGCTGCTGGTGCATTCGGCCGGCCACCTCGTGAACCCGTGGATCTACAAGGGCCTGTCGTACGACACGCTCAAAGACTTCACGGGCGTGACGCCGATGGCCAGCCTGCCCAACGTGCTGGTGACCTCGCCGTCGCACTTCACCGACGTGAAAGACCTCGTGGCCAAGGCGAAGGCCAAGCCCGGCGGGCTGAACTACGGCTCCGCGGGCAACGGCTCGGCCACGCACATGAATGCCGAGGTGTTCCGCCTCGCGGCCGGCGTCGACGCGCAGCACGTGCCCTTTCGCGGCACGCCCGAAGCCATGACCGAGGTGATGGCCGGGCGCGTCGACTGGTTCTTCGCGCCGATGGTGTCGGCGCTGCCGCTGATCAAGAGCGGCAAGCTCAAGGCGCTGGCCGTGGGCACCGCCGGCCGCTCGTCCGCCCTGCCCGACGCGCCCACCACGGTGGAGGCCGGCGTGCCGGGCTCGGCCTACCTGTTCTGGGTCGGCCTGTTCGCGCCCGCCAAAACGCCGCAGCCCGTGGTGGAACGGCTGCAGGCCGAGGTCGCGAAGATCATGGTCGCGCCCGAACTGAAGGAGCGGCTGGAGAAGCTCGGCGCCGAACCCTTCACCATGCCCTCCGTGCAGTTCAACAAGTTCATCGCCGACGAGACCGCGAAGGCACAGCAGGTGGTCAAGGCCGCAGCCATCAAGGTGGACTGACGGCGGGCGCCGCGCGACTCAGCGCAGCAGCGCCACCAGCACCGGCGCCAGCCCCGCACCACCGGCCACGGCGGCAGCGCCGGCGCCCCACGCCACGGCGCGTGGGCGGTACGGCAACAGCAAGGCCACCGGCAAAGCACCCGCCGACAGGAAGCCCGGCCACGCGACCGTCCCGACCGTGGGGCCCCACGCCATCACGCAGGGCACGACGGCCGCGGCCAGCAGCACCATGCCGATCGCGCGCAAGCCCGTGCGCCGGCGCGCGGGCACTTCGCGTCCGCGCGTCAGCTGCTCGTGGTGCCGGTCCATGGCAAAGCTCAGGCACGCCATGCCCGCATACGCCAGCGCAAGGCCAAGCCACGAAGCCCATGCCGTCGTCATCGCGCCGCCTTTCGCAGCAGATGGCGCAGCGCGCCCAGCGCCGCAAACCCGAAGGCCACGACACCCAGTTCGACCCCGAGGCTTTCCCAATCGCTGCGCAGGAACTGCGCCAGCAAGTGATCGCCCGTGGTCACGAAGTTGAGCACCGGCAGCAGCAGGCACAACGCGGCCAGCGCACCGAGCTGCTCGCGCCACGCGCGCGCCGGCTGGCGCACGAAGGCATGCACCAGCGCCAGCGCCCACAGCGCGAAGAAGACCTGCAGTTCGCGGTCCGCGCGGTGCCCGATGCCGACCGGCACCAGCCGGTTGGCCCACAGGTAGCCCACGCAGGCGATCGCCAGCCCGGCGATGGCCGCGACGTTCAGCGCCTCGACCAGCCGGTAGACCCGCGCCGTCGCGCCGCCGAACTCGCCCAGGTGCTTCTGGCGGCGCTTGACGATGAACAACACGGCGCCCGAACCCATCATCGCGGTGCCCGCGAGACCGCACAGGAAGTAGAGCCACTTCATCGGCCAGCCGCCGAAGGTGACCATGTGCAGCCCGCCCATGGCCGACTGCGCGAGCATGGCGGCCCCGCCGTCCGCGGCGCCCGGCAGGCGCACGCGCTGCACCTCGCCGCTGGCGGCCGAGAACTGCACCATGCCGGTGGTGGCGCTGAGCCGGCGCGCGGATTCGTCGTCGCTGTTCCATCCGTACACGCCGATGCGCGCCCCCGCGTCGCCCGGGTGGTCGATGACGACCGCGCGCACCGGCTGGCCCATGCGCTCCTGGCCGCGCGCCGCGAACGGTTCGAGCACGGGCACGGGCATCGCGCGGCCGGTGGCGGCGGGCTTGTCGCTGTCGCCCAGCTCGGACACGAAGCGCACCTGCGCCTGCGGGCCCGTGCCGTAGTGCAAGACCTTGGGGGCCGGCATGAAGCTGGTGCCCGAGATCACGAGGCCGGTGTAGGCGATCATGAACTGGAAGGGCAAGGTCAGCACCGCCACGGCGTTGTGCGCGTCGAGCCAGCTGCGCTGGCCTTTCTTCGGCCGGAAGGTGAAGAAGTCCTTGAAGATGCGCTTGTGCGTGATGACGCCCGACACCAGCGCCACCAGCATCGCCATCGCGGCGATGCCGACGATCCACAGGCCGACGGTGCCGGCGTGCAGCTCGTAGTGGAAGTCGACGAAGTGGTGGCCGCCGAGCGTGGCGCGCGCCGCGTGGCCGCCGTCTTCCTTCAGCGGCTTGCCGGTGGCGGGGTCGAGCGCGACGCCTGCGTACTGCCGGTTGGCGTCGAACCAGAACACCCGCAACTCGCCGCCGCCCTGCGCGTCCGAAGGCCACAGCTCCCACATCGAGGCGCCCGGGTGGTGCTCGGCCATGTAGGCCATGCCCCAGGCCAGGCGCTGCGCGCGGTCGGCCGTGGGCTCGCCCTTCTCCTTCTTGGCTGCGGCGGCGGCTTCCTCGGCGTGGTGCTCCGGCGTCATCCAGTGGGTGATGGGCTCGTCGAACACGGCCAGCGTGCCGGTGAGGAACACCGCGAACAGCAGCCACGAAAACCACAGCCCGCACCAGGTGTGCAGCCAGGCCTGGGCCTGGCGAAAGCCCCCTTGCGACGGCGCCTTGGTTGTCTTCGTGCTCATGCCCCGCCTCCCGCGCCGCGCAAGGCCAGGCCGAGCCCGGCCAGCACCACGGCGGGCAGCACAAGGCCGGCCCAGGCGCGCGACAGCGACACGGGCGCAAAAGCCCAGATCACGGCGACGGTGTAGACCGCGAAGCTGAATTGCATGCCCCCGAGCGCGGCCTCGGCGGGGCCGGCCGGCAGCACGGCGGCCAGGAAGACGGCGGCGGCCGAGGCCAGCGCGTAGCCGCCGAACACGGCGGCCGCGACGCGGGACAGCAGCCGCAGGGCGGGAGAAAAGGAGGAGGTGCGGGTGTTCATCGGGGACCGGAAAACGGGGCGCGGACATGCGCCCCTCCCCTACATGACAAACGAGAACGAAAAAAGGGTCATGCCCCCCGCCTTTTCCCGCTCAGAACGCGTAGCTCAGCGTCGCCACCGCGTTGCGCGGCGTGCCGAAGTAGGCCTGCCCGTCGATGTTGCTGTAGTACTTCTTGTCGAACAGGTTCTCGATGTTCAGCTGCAGCGCCAGCTTGGGCGTGAAGGCGTAGCGCGCCATCAGGCTCACGACCGCGCGCGATCCCTGCTGGTAGCGCAGGTCGACATCGCCCACGCTGTACGCGTAGGAGGTGCGGTTCTGCCAGTTGACGCCGCCGCCCAGCGTGAGCCGGTGCCACGCGCCGGGCAGCCGGTAGGTGGTGAACAGCGTGGCCTGCGTGGTCGGCATGGCGGTGTTGATGCGGTTGCCGTTGCCTTCGCGGCCCAGCGTGCGCGCGATGCCCGCGTTGAGCTGCCAGCCCGGGGCCAGTTCGCCCGACACCTGCAGCTCGATGCCCTTGCTGGTCACGCCGCGCGCGCCGTAATAGGCGCCTTCGCTCGAGTTGGGCACGAGCTTGGTGCCGTCGCGCTGCGCCACGTTCTCCTGCTCGGCGCGGAAGACGGCGATGGAGGTGTTGAGCTTGCCGTTCAGGTGCTCGCCCTTGAGGCCGATCTCGTAGCTCTTGCCGGTCACCGGGTCGAGGTACGAACCGCTGGCGTCGCGGTAGTTCTGCGGCTGGAAGATGTCGGTGTAGCTCGCGTACACCGAGTAGTTCTCGCTCAGGTCGTACACCAGGCCCGCGTAGGGCGTGAACACCTCGTGCTTGCGCGTGACCGGTGCGTCGGCGGTCAGGCGCGTGGAGCGCCAGCTGTTCTGGCGCCCGCCCACGATGAGCTTGAGCGAATCGGCCAGCGACAGGCGCGCGGCGCCGTAGGTGCCGGTCTGGCGCGTCTTGGTGATGGCCGAGACCTTCAGCGGGTCCCAGCCCGGCTCGGGGTATGACGCAGCGTTCCAGTCGTAGAAGTTGCCGGTGTCGGGCAACGCGCTGGTGCGCGGATGGCTCGCCTCCACGTAGCGCGACTGGCTGTTGCTGACGCCCACCACGAGTTCGTGCGTGCGCCCCAGCAGCGTGAAGGGGCCGGTGGCCTGCAGGTCGAGGCTGTTCTGGCGGAACTGGTGCTCGAAGTAGCCGGGCAGCGAGCCCAGGCCGGTGCCCGTGAGACGGTCGAGGTCGCCGTACAGGTACAGCAGCTTGGCGTTCTGCCTGCTCTGCCGGTGCGAGCCGTTGGCCTTGAGCTTCCAGCCGTTGTCGAACTGGTGCGTGAGGTTCGCGAAGGCGGTGGTGGTGGTCGTGTCCCAGTGGGTCCACGGCGTGCCGACGGTCTTGGAGCGGTCCCAGCGCGTGGCCGTGCCGTCGCTGAAGGTCAGCGGCAGGCCGCCCCAGGTCGACGAGGTGGGCCGCGTGGCCTGCGACTCGATGCCCACGCTGAGCGTGGTGCTGGGCGTGAGGTCGGCATCGACCACGCCGTACAGCACGTGCTTGCGGCCGTGGTACATGTCGATGAAGGAATCGCGGTCTTCCGTCATGCCGATGAGGCGGGCGCGCACACGACCGTCTTTCGTCACCGGGGTCTGCAGGTCGACCGTGCCGCGGCGCAGGTTCCACGAACCCAGCGCGAGCGACGCGTTGCCGGCGAACACCTTGCTGTCGGCGTGCTTGCGCACCAGGTTCACCGAGGCCGAGGGGTTGCCCGCGCCGGTGAGCAGCCCCGTCGAGCCGCGCACGACCTCGATGCGGTCGTACAGCACCGGGTCGTTGGTGGAGGCGCCGAAGAAGTCGGTGGTGACCGTGGTCGGCACGCCGTCGTACTGGTAGTTGTCGATGTAGAAGCCGCGCGCGTACAGGTCGGTGCGGTCGCTGTCGGAGCTCACCGAGAACACGCCGGGCACGCTCTGCATGGCCTGGCCGAGCGACAGCAGGTTCTGGTCCTCGATCTGCTGGCGCGTGATGACGGTGACCGACTGCGGCGTCTCGCGCGGCGAGAGCGCCAGCCCGGTGGCCGCCGCCGTGGCGCGCGTGGTGTAGGCGCCGGTGCCTTCGGTGGTGCCGCTGCGGTCGGCCTCGGCCGTGACGGTGACAGGCGAGAGCGTGTCGATGCCGCCGGCCCCTGCGGCGGGCGTGCCGGCCTCGCGGCGGTTCAACGTGTAGCTGCCGTCGGTGCGCGCTACCACCTGCAGGCCACTGCCCGCAAGCAGGCGCTCGATGGCTTCGCGTGCGGTGTAGCGGCCCGCCACTGCGGGGCTGCTGCGCCCCTGCGTGAGCGCGGGGTCGAACGACAGCGCGATGCCGTTGCCGGCTGCGAAGGCGGCCAGCGTGCGGCCCAGCGGGCCGGCGGGAATGTCGTAGGCGCGGGACGCGGCGGCGTCGAGCGAGGACGACGACGCTTGTGCGAAGGCCGGCCCTCCCGCGCCGGCCAGACCGCCGAGGGCAAGCGCCACCAGGGCATGGCGAAGGACGGTGTTCAGGCGGCGCTCTGCGAACGGGCGCAAGGCGGACGGGCGGGATGCGGACATGGAGACGGGCCTTTCGGTTGGGCAACGGTGGGTTCTTCACCCTCCTTGCCAGCCGAAACGAAAAAAAGTCTCACCCCCGGATCGATATATTTTTCGAAGCGCTCGTCGCGCCTTCTTCTTGTGCCGCTCGCGGCACCAGCGTGACCCAGTAGCCGCGCAGGCGCGTCGCCGCATCCACCGGGTAGGTCGACACCAGCATGCGCAGCACGCCGTCGGTGTCGGCCAGCGGAAAGGCGCCCGAGACGCGCAGCTCGGCCACCGCCGCGTCGCACTGCAGCAGGCCGGGGCGATAGCGCGACAGCTCGGCGGCGAAGTCGGCCAGCCGCATGCCGTCGGCCAGCAACATGCCTTGGGTCCACGCCAGCACCGAGGCGTCCGCCGGGCGGAAGTCGTCGATGCCGTCGGCCGTGAAGCGGGCCTGCTGCCCCGCCGGCAGCACGCGCGCGGCGGCGCGCTCGGGCGTGATGCGCACCGCGCCTTCGAGCACGGCGATGTGGGTGGCGCCGCCCGCCTCCTTGCGCACGCTGAAGCGCGTGCCCAAGGCTTCCAGCGTGCCGCCGGCGCTGGCCACGCGGAACGGGCGGTGCGCGGCGGCGGGGTCGGGCGCGGTGGCGATGAAGATCTCGCCCGCCTGCAGCACCACGCGGCGCTGCGTGCCGTCGAAGTGCACATCGACCGCGCTGGCGGTGTTGAGCGTGAGGCGGCTGCCGTCGGCCAGCCGCAGTTCGCGGCGCTCGCCGGTGGCGGTGCGGTGCCCGGCCATCCAGCCGCGCTCGCCCGCCATCTCGACCGCCTGCCAGCCGAGCCAGCCGGCGGGCACGGCCGCCAGCAGCGCGGCCAGCCGGCCGAGGGTGGCGCGGCGGTTGTTCGCGTTGCCGCGCGCGGGCCGCGCGAGCGAAGACATCGCCAGCGCCGGCGGCAGGCCGCCGAGCTTGTTCATCAGCTGCTCGGCGCGCGCCCAGGCGCGGGCGTGGTCGGGGTGGCTCTGCCGCCAGCGCTCGCAGGCGCGGCGGTCTTCGTCGGTGACGGCGCTGTCGTGCAGCCGCATCAGCCATTCGGCGGCTTCGTCGAGCACGCGCGGCGCAAGTGCTGACGTTTCGAAATTCATCGCGCTCATCAGAATGCCTTCGTGCTTCGCACTTCGGCGCGAGCTTGCTTGGGGCGGCCCGGCGCGGCGCTCATGCCATCACCGCCAGGCAGGCCCGAAAGCCCTGCTGCATGTAGCGCTTGACCGTGACCAGCGACACGCCCAGCTCGCGCGCGATGTCTTCGTACTTCATGCCGTCGAGCTGCGACAGCAGGAAGGCCCGGCGCGCGAGCGGCTTGAGGGCGTCGAGCATCGCGTCGATCTCGTGCAGCGTCTGCAAAATCACCAGCCGCTGCTCGGGCGACGGCGCCTCGGGCTCGGGCATCACGGCCAGCGCCTCCAGGTAGGCCCGCTCCAGCGCCTGGCGCTGGTACCAGTTCACGAGGATGTTCTTGGCCACGCTCGTGAGGTAGGCGCGCGGCTGCACGATGACCTCGGGGTTGCGCGCCGTCAGCAGCCGCGCGAAGGTGTCCTGCGCCAGGTCGGCCGCGTCGCACGAATTGCCGAGCTTCTTGCGCAGCCACGACTGCAGCCAGCCGTGGTGGTCGCTGTAGAGGGTGTGGACTTGCTGGAAGGCGGCTTCGGCAGCGGACATGGCGGGCGGCGCGGCGGCGGGGGCTCCGCCTACAAATAAGAATTATTCTCATTTTAAGCAAAAAGGCCGCAGTACCACCCTGCCCGTGACAGCGCGACCGCGTCCGCACCGGCGGGATCGCGCGGCGCCCCCGGTGCCCGCTCTACAGATGCACTTGTTTTCGTCTTCGCGGATGGCCTAACGCCGCACGCCTAGAAAGGCAGCTACTTACAACGGTGCAACACAACACTCGATCGCCCCCTTCATATCGGAGGTAGTGTGGGTGAACTCGGAGCCATGTGATGCATCGGTGTCCGCACAATCCCTCGAAGGAGCGCCATAAGCACTTCAGGGAATCGTGCAAAACGGCTCTACCACTTCGAGTGGTTCTCGAGCCGGCAGGCCCTGCACCGGTCGGCGCAAGGTTTGAAGGCGAAAAGGACCTGACCTACGTCAGATCGCCCAGTCCACCCCTCGTCGCGAGGACCGAAAAATGGCTCAAGAAAGAACCAAGCACGCAGATGTTCTGCGCCTGACCAGACGCCAATACCGTGAGTTTTTCGAGCAGACCAAAGCAGCAGGGCTTGCTCTCAATATATCGACCTACAAGCACATGGGATGCTGGGGAACCTACTCCCCATGGGCACTCAGCATCTGCAAGGATGCGACCGTCGCCGAACCTCAATGGGACGAGCACGCCGTGATCAACATTGCGTCGGCCATCAACGCAAACCGTTTGCGTGCCGTAGGGCCAAAGCGCCCGGAACTGGATTGGCAAGTACTCGACGACGAGGAGATCTACCCATTTCTCGTCCAGCATGAAATCGGCCACCGTCAAGACAATTTCGACCAGTTGGAAATCATGATCATCAAAGACTTGGAGGTGCGAGACAAATGCCACCGCCGGGTGCGCTTCGCAAACGAAGTCCTGGCGGATCGATACGCATGGAATCGGATTCGCCCCGGTGAGCCAATCCCGCTGAGCAAATATGGCGAAGAAGTTCGCGACCGGCTTGCGGAAGGCTTGGCATACCTCGAAGCACACGCGCCGAAGCTTCGCGCTTGCAGGCCCGAATGGCAGCTCACGCCGGGCTCGTACCGCGACGTCCCGGACTACATGCTGGCGAGCCTCGACCGCGCCGCCTTCTTGGGCCCCGCCGTGAATCGCAGACTTGTTTCAGAACGGTCCGCCTACTACCGCATGCGCAACGAGACTCACGGACGCCCGCTGTTTTAGACCACCCTGCGCTCCTGACCTCGGTCTGCGCGCACCTCACGGACTCGGGCACCGCATGACCGAACCTCGTAGATCAGGGCTCCTGCGTTCGCATCGACGCCCCATCTTATTTTTGGGGGCTCTCTGCCTCCTGCAGCAACCGCCACATCACCTTCCCACTCCCGCTCTTGGGCAGTGCATCCACAAACTCCACCTTGCGCGGAATCTTGTAGACCGCCATGTTCTCGCGGCACCAGTCGATGATCTGCTGCTCGGTCGTGTCCTTGTGCGTGGCGCGCAGCACCACCACGGCCTTGACCGATTCGCCGCGGTAGTCGTCCTTGGTCGAGATGACGCAGGCCTCCTGGATCGCGGGGTGGCGGAACATCAGCAGCTCGACCTCGGCCGGCCACACCTTGAAGCCGCTCGCGTTGATCATGCGTTTGAGGCGGTCGGTGATGAAGAAGTAGCCCTCCTCGTCCATGCGGCCCATGTCGCCCGAGCGGAAGAAGCGCTTGCCCTCGAACTCGACGAAGGCGGACTTGGTGGCGTCGGGACGCTTCCAGTAGCCCTGGAACACCTCGGGGCCGTGGATGATGATCTCGCCCGATTCGCCGATGGGCATCTCCTGCAGCGTGTCGGGGTCGACCACGCGCGCGTCGGTGCTCATGAACGGGATGCCCAGGCACTGCTGCTTGGGGTGATCCGAGGGGTTGGTGTGCGAGGGCGCGGCGGTCTCGGTGAGGCCGTAGCCTTCCTGGTACTTCAGGCCGTACTGCTCGAACAGGCGCTGCGCCACGGCCTGCGGCATGGCGGCGCCGCCGCCGCCGATGTGGGTCATGCTCGTGAGGTCGTAGCTCGCGAAGTTGGGGCTGGCCATGAGGTCGATGACCATGGTGGGGATGTTGGTCCAGCTCGTGACCTTCCAGCGCGAGATGAGCCGGCCCGCCACGTCGCGGTCCCAGCGCGGCATGATGACCAGCGTGGCCGCCGCGAGGATCGAGGTGTGCATCATGCTCACCACGCCGGTGATGTGGAACATCGGCACCACGGCCAGCACCACCGCCTCCGACGTGGCCTGGCCCCAGAGCTGGCCGGCCATCGCGTTGTGCATGAGGCTCGAATGGTGGTGCACGCAGCCCTTGGGCAGGCCGGTGGTGCCGCTGGTGTAGGGCAGCAGCGCCATGTCGTTGGCGCCCACCACGTGCGCGGGCGCCGCGTGGCCGGCCGCGAGCGCATCGGTCCACGCCATGACCTGGCCGTCGGCCAGCGCGGGCAGCGGGTGGCGCGTGCCGAGCCAGTCGGCCCAGGCCGGTGCGGGGGCGTCGTCGCCGGTCACGCCGGCATCGAAGGCGTCGGTGAACTGGCTCACGATGAGGTGCGACAGGCGCTGCTCGGGCGGCAGTGCGTCGCTGGCCTTGGCCAGCTCGGCCGCGAGGTCGCCGGTGGTGATCGCCACCTTGGCGTCGGGGTCGACGATGTAGTGCTTGAGCTCTTCGGCCCGGTTCATCGGGTTGACCGGCACCACGACGGCGTTGGCGCGCAGGATGGCGAAATGCGCGATCACCAGCTGCGGGCAGTTCTGCATGTTCAGCACCACGCGGTCGCCGCGTTGCACGCCCAGCGCATGCAGCGTGCCGGCCAGCCGCTCGACCTGGTCGGCCACGTCGCGGTAGCTCAGCACGCGGCCGAAGAAGACCAGCGCGGCCTTGTCGGGGTAGCGCGCCGCCGAGGTGGCCAGGTTGTGCCACAGCGAGGTCGCGGGGACGGTGATCGAATGCGGGAGGCGCTTGGGCCAGAACTTGTAATGCGGGCGTGGTTGCATGGTCTGTGAACAGGCGAAGGAGGAAGGAGAGGGGAAAGAAAGCGGTGCGAAAAGGCGCAATGCGCCAGCCTAAGCCGCACCGGCCGCCGCTCCCATCGGGGAAGCCCCCGGGGCGTCACCTTGGCGACGCCCATTCTTCGTACGTCGGGTAGGCACAGCGCATCGGCTATCGTGCGGGCTCCGCTTCACCTGTGCCTGCCTGCCATGCCCGATCCCGCCCGCCCCACCTTGCGCCGACGCATCGCCCTCTTCGGTGCCGCACTGGCCGCCCTGGCCGCGGCGGGCTGCTCGCGGGTTCCCCGGTTCGGCATGTCGGCCCCGGCGACGGAGCAGCCGTCCAAGGAACCGCCGACATGGTTCGTGGCCGACTGCTGGCTCGGGACCGAGGACGTGGTCCCGCCGCACAAGGGCAAGGCCGGCGGCTCGGCGGCCGGTACGCTGACGCTGGCCACCGGGGTGTTCGAATGGCGCGTGAACGCCGCACGCCTGAGCGGCCCGGCGACGGTCGTCGGCTTCTACGGCCCCGCCGCCACGGGCAGCAACGGCCCGCTGGCGATCCAGCTGCCGCTGCCCAGCGAGGGGGAGCCGCGCAACGACGGCACCGGCTACGAGCGGACCGGCACGAGCCGGTTGACGCCCGCCCAGATGGCCGACCTGATGGCCGGCCTCTGGTATGTGAGCGTGTCGACGCAGGCCTGGCCGGGCGGCGAGGTCCGGGGCCAGCTCAAGCGCAGCACCTGGGGCGTGCACGGCGGCTGACATCGGCCCCCGATGCGATGCGCTCTGCGACTACAGACAGGCGCGGATTTCGGAGCGATACCTGCGGTTCTCCCTCCGATCCACCCTCCACCCTGACTGAAGGAATGTCCATGGCAGCAGACAAGCACGCAAGCGTTCACTGGGAAGGCGCCGGCAAGACCGGCAAGGGCCTGGTCAGCACCGAGACCGGCGCCCTCAAGGACTACCCCTACGGCTTCGCCAGCCGCTTCGAAGACGACCGGCGCGGCACCAACCCCGAGGAAATCGTCGGCGCGGCCCATGCGGCCTGCCTGACGATGGCCTTCGCCTTCGCGCTGGAAGCGGCAGGCCTGACCGCGACGCGCATCGACACCAAGGCCGCCGTGCGGCTGGCCAAGGACGGCGCCGGTTTCAAGATCGACCGCATCCAGCTCGAACTGGACGCGGCCGTGCCGAACCTCGACGAAGCGAAGTTCCAGGAAATCGCCGCCGCCGCCAAGGCCGGCTGCCCGCTGTCGAAGGCGCTGGCGAGCGTGCCCGAGATCACGCTGAAGGCCACGCTGGCGAGCTGACCGCGCTGCTTATGATCGTCTTCACAAAAAAGGAGACGGATCATGAGCAAGCCCACCCGGACCGCATCGGCGGTCCTTTCTTTCGCCCTCGGCGCGTTCGGCGCGTTCGGCGCATTCGGCACCACGGCGGCCCTGGCCGCCTACCCCGACAAGCCGATCAAGGTCGTCATCGGCTTTCCGGCCGGCGGCCCGCTCGACCAGCACGCGCGCCTGTTGACCGACAAGCTGCAGGCCGTGCTCGGCCAGCCGCTGATCGTCGACTACAAGCCCGGCGCGGGCGGCTCGGTCGGTGCCGACTTCGTCGCCAAGAGCCCGGCCGACGGCTACACGCTGGTGCTGGCCAACACCGGGGTGGCGGTGATCAACGGCGCGCTCTACAGCAAGCTGCCCTACAACACGCAGCGCGACTTCGTGCCGATCGCGCGCACCGCGATGCAGCCGCTGGCGCTGCTGGTCACGCCCAAGCTGCCGGTGCAGAACCTCAAGCAGTTCATCGACTACGCCAAGGCGCGGCCGGGCCAGGTCAACTACGGCTCGGCGGGCAACGGCGGCATCAGCCACCTCGTGCCCGAGATGTTCAAGACCGCGACCGGCCTCTTCATGGTGCACATCCCCTACCGCGGCAGCGCGCCGGCCTTCACCGACCTGATGGGCGGGCAGGTGCAGTTCATGGCCGAATCGATTCCGCAGGCCGCCAACTATCACAAGCAGGGCAAGGTGCGCGCGCTGGCCGTGACCAGCCGCGAGCGCAACCCCGCGCTGCCCGACGTGCCGACCGTCATCGAGTCGGGCGTCAAGGGCTTCGAGGTGGTGGGCTTCTACGGCTTCCTCGCGCCGAAGGACACGCCCAAGGACGTGGTCGCCAAGCTCAGCGATGCGTTCAGGCAGGTGCTGACCAGCCCCGAGGTGCGCGAGCGCATGGTGAGCCAGGGCGCGGACCCCGCCTACCTGGGCAGCGAGGACTTCGCACGCTTCCTCGCGACGGAAACGCCGCGCTGGGACAAGGCGGTGAAGGCCTCGGGCGCGCGGATGGACTGAACCCCGGCCGCGCTCAGCGCGGCGTGGCCGCGTGCCGCTCCAGCTGTGCGCGGTCGAGCAACTCGATGCTGCGGTAGCGCACGCGCAGCGTGCCGTCTTCCTCCCACAGCTTGAGCTGTCGGTTCACGCTCTGGCGCGACACGCCGAGCATGAACGACAGGTCTTCCTGCGACACGCCCAGCAGCGTGCCGCCCCCTTCTTCGGTCGGCGCGACCGCGCGCGCGTCCAGCGTGAGCAGCCGGTGCGCCAGCCGCACGGGCAGCGGCATCAGGATCACGTCGTCGATCCAGGCCAGCGCCTGGCGCAGCCGCAGGCACACGAGCCGGGTGAAGGCCATGTGCACATCGGGATGGTCGGCCACCAGCCGGTGGAAGTCGGCCGCGGCGACCACGGCCATCTCGGTGGTGTCGACGGCGCAGGTGTCGTAAACGCGCTCGCGCCCCACCAGCAGCGAGACCTCGCCGAACCAGTGGCCCGGCTCGAGCATCGCGATCACCGCCTCGCGTCCGCCCGGCGCGACCACGCTCACGCGCAACGAGCCGCTGACCACGCCGAACAGCGCGTCGGGCGACGAGCCCTTGTGGAACAGCGATTCGCCGCGCACCAGCGTGCGCCGGTGGGCCACCGCGAGCAGGCGCTGCTGCACGTCGTCGGCCAGCCGCATGTCGCTGTTGTGCACGGGCGAAGGCTGCACGTCCGGCTCGGCGGGGCTGGCGCTGGAAGAAGGGGAAGAGCGTGGCATCGCGGGTTTGTCCGGAGCCTCGATTGCCAACACCGGACAGTCTGGCTTCGAGGGGCTGTCGATAGTACGCAGGCCACCCGGGTCGACGCATTCGCGGCAACCCGATGTCCCCTGTCACCCCTGTCGCATGGAGCACACCCCGATGACCACCCTGACCGACCTGCAAGCCCGCCGCGAGCGCCTCGTGCTCGACCATTTCGCCGACGAGACCCGCCAGGACTTCGACGCGGTGCTCGGCACCTTCCCGCACCCGCACTACGAGCTGATTCCCAGCGGCGAGGTGCACGACGGCATCGCCGACGTGCGCCAGTACTACACCGACACGCGCCGCGCCTTCCCCGACCAGCGCCACGAGATCATCCAGCTGCGCCATGCCGACGATTCGGTGATCGTGGAGTTCTGGCTGCTCGGCACGCACCGCGGCCCGCTCAAGGGCCTGCCGCCGACGGGCAACAGCTTTCGCTGCCGCATGAACGCCTTCTTCATCTTCGAGGGCGACCGGCTGGTGTGCGAGCGCGTGTACTTCGACACGCTGACGATGCTGCGCCAGCTGCTCGTGGGCGTGCCCCCGGAGATGGTGGGCGGGCTGGTCGCCGGGCTGCTCGGCCAAACCGCCCCGCGAGCCGAGGCCGCCACGGCATGACCGACACGCCCGCTCGGCCACTCGAAGGGCGCCATGCGATCGTGACCGGCGGTGCGCGCGGCATCGGCCTGGCCATCGCGCGGCGCTGCCTCGCGAACGGCGCGAGCGTCGCGCTGTGGGATGTCGAGGCCGCGACGCTGGCGGAGGCCATGGCGCAACTGGCGCCGCTGGGCACCGTGGTCACATCGTTGGTCGACGTGCGCGACGAAGACCAGATCGCCCGTGCGGCTTCGCAGTCGCAGGAGCGTTTCGGCCGCGTCGACGTGCTCGTCAACAACGCGGGCGTGCTCGGGCCGACGGTGCCCGCGTGGGAGCACACGCCCGCGCAATGGCGTCACGTGCTCGACATCAACCTCACGGGCGCCTGGCTGTGCTGCCGCGCCATCGCGCCGCTGATGCTGGCGCAGCGGCGCGGGCGCATCGTCAACATCGCCTCGGTCGCGGGCAAGGAAGGCAATGGCTTCAACGCCGCCTACTCGGCCTCGAAGGCCGGGCTCATCGCGCTGACCAAGTCGCTCGGCAAGGAGCTGGCGTCTTCGGGCGTGCTGGCGAACTGCATCACGCCATCGGCGGCCGACACCGCCGTCTTCGCGGACGTGCCCGCCGAGCACCGCGAGCAGCTGCGCGCCGCCCTGCTCTCGCGCGTGCCGATGGGGCGCTTTGTCGACGTCGACGAAGTGGCGGCGATGGCGGCGTGGCTGGCGTCGGACGAGTGCTCGTTCAGCACCGGGGCGGTGTTCGATATCTCCGGAGGGCGCTCGATGTACTGAGCGACGAACCCACAAGCCCACGCATCCAGACACAGGAGACCCCCATGACCCGAGACCCCGACCCCACCGGCTTCGCGCAGATCGCCGAACTCGACGGCACGCGCCACGCCGCCATGCCGCAAGACCGCCTGCGCGCCATCCGCCACGGCGCCGAAGCCCTGCGCGAGCGGCTGCTCGACGCGCCGCCGGTTCACTTCGCGCGCAGCTTCAACCTGCTGCGCATTCCCTACCCCGCATGGTTCGCCTTCACCGGCGTGTACTCGCAGCAGCTGCTCAAGCCGCACATGGTGCACCTGCTGGCGCGCACCGTGCTCGTCCAGTACGACGACTTCGAAGGCCGGCTGCGCACGCTGCTCTTCACGCCGGCCGACTTCGAGGCCGGCAACGAGACGCCCTACTTCAAGCGCCTGAGCGACCAGACGCCGAAGTTCCTGCACAAGGCGATCGCCCCGGTCTACCAGACCGTGCTGCAGGCGCTCGCCGGCTGCGGCGTGGCGCCCGAACAGATCGACCACATCACCTACGACCACCTGCACACGCAGGACGTGCGCCGCTGGCTCGGCAGCGAGGGCACACCGGGCCTGCTGGCGAACGCGAAGCTGCTGGTGCATCGCCAGGAACTCGCGAACGTGCAGGGCCTGCTGCCGGTGCAGGCCGAGTGGTACTGCCCGCACGGCCTGGACGGGGTGCCGGCCGAACGCGTCGTCGCCTTCGACGGCAGCCTGCAGCTCGGCCCCGGCGTCGCGCTGGTGCACACGCCGGGGCACACCGAAGGCAACCACTCGCTGGTGTATCGCACGGGCGACGGCCTGCGCGTGAGCAGCGAGAACGGCGTGTCGGCCGACAGCTGGGCGCCGCTGCAGTCGCGCCACAACGGCATCCGCCGCTATGCGCAGGCCACGGGCGCCGAGGTGATCCTCAACGGCAACACTCAGGAAAGCAGCAACGACCAGTACCTGTCGATGGTGCTCGAGAAGACGCTGGCGGGCACCTCGGCGCTGCACGGCTTCAGCAACGTGGTGCCGTCGGCCGAGTGCTCGCCGCACTGGCTGTTTCCCGGCGCGCCCACGAGCCACCTGTGGGGCGAAACCAGCTTCGGCACGCTCGTGCGGGCCTGACCTGCCAACACGCGCACAACAGCAAGAAAGAGAAGGAGACACACCGATGAACACCGCCACCCTCGACGCCGCCGCCGGTGCGCGCACGCCGGCCTCGGCCGACGCGCGCGACGACGCCGCGCTCTTTCGCAAGATCACCTGGCGCCTGATGCCGCTGCTGTGCGCCTGCTACGTGCTGAACTACCTGGACCGCACCAACGTCGGCTACGCGCAGCTGCAGATGAAGGACCAGCTGGGCTTCAGCGACGCGGTGTTCGGCCTGGGCGCCGGCATCTTCTTCCTGGGCTACGCGGTGTTCGAGATCCCGAGCAACCTGATGCTCGCGAAGATCGGCGTGCGCGCCACGCTGCTGCGCATCATGGGCCTGTGGGGCCTGGCCTCGGCGGCGATGATGTTCGCCACCACGCCCACGCAGTTCTACGTGCTGCGCTTTCTCATCGGCGTGTTCGAGGCCGGCTTCGCGCCGGGCGTGCTGTTCTACCTGACGCTGTGGTTTCCCTCGCGCCGCCGCGCGCAGGCCACCGCGCTGTTCTTCATGGCCTTCGGCGCGGCGCCCATCGTCGCGGGGCCGATCGCCGGGCTCACGATGACCTACCTCGACGGCGTGCTGGCACTGCGCGGCTGGCAGTGGCTGTTCCTGCTCGAAGGGCTGCCGAGCGTGCTGTTGGGCGTCATTGCCTTTCGCACGCTGTCGAACAGCCCGGCGCAGGCGCCGTGGCTCTCGGCGGCCGAGAAGCAGCGCGTGGCCCACCTGCTGGCCGAGGACCAGGCCGCGCACGGCGCCGCCGGGCGCCACACCTTCGGCGCGGCGATGCGCGACGGGCGCGTGTGGCTGATCGGCTTCATGTCCTTCCTGATCATCCTGGGCATCTATGCGCTGTCGTTCTGGCAACCGACGATCCTGAAGTCGATGGGGCTCAGCGTGCTGCAGATCGGCTTCTATTCGGTGATTCCCGCCGTGGCCGGCATCGCGGCCAACATCGTCGTGGGGCGCCACTCCGACCGGCACCAGGAGCGCCGCTGGCACTTCGCGCTGGGCGCCCTCGCGGGCGCGGCCGGCCTGGCGCTGACCACGCTCTTCATGCACAGCCCCGTGGCCGCCGTGCTGTGCCTGGCGCTCGCGTCGATGGGCATCTCGAGCGCCTTCACCGTGCTGTGGGCGATTCCCGGCAGCTTCATGTCCAGGAGCGCCGCGGCGGCGGGCATTGCGCTCATCAGCACCATCGGCGGCAGCGCGGGGCTGGTGGCGCCGATGATGGTGGGCGCGCTCAAGACGCTCACGGGCGGCTTCACGGCCAGCCTGTATGTGCTGAGCGGCGCGCTGGTGCTGTCGGCGCTGCTCATGCTGCTGGCCCTGCCCCGCAGCGCGCTCGGCCAGCGGTAACGCGCACCGCCGGCGCACCGCGGCCGGCCCATTTCGGTGCACACAGCTTGCATACCAGTTGGCACGGAAGCTGCTGATATGCAGGCCTATGGCCATCTCCGCATCCGAAATCAGTGCACGCATCGTCGAAGCGGTGATGGCGCAGAAGCTCGCGCCCGGCGCGCGCCTGGGCGAGCAGCCACTGGCGATGCTGTTCGACTGCAGCCGCACCATCGTGCGCGAGGCGCTCACGCGGCTGGCCGCGCGCGGCATCGTCACGGTGAGCGCGCGGCGCGGCTGGTTCGTCATCGAGCCCTCGCAGGACGAGGCGCGCGAGGCCTTCGAGGCGCGGCGCGTGATCGAGCTCGGGCTCATCCGCAGTACCGACAAGATCGACAAGGCCGCCCTGCGCCAGCTGAAGGCGCACCTGCAACGTGAAAAGGCCGCACTGAAAGAGAGCGACGTCGGCCACCGCAGCTTCCTGCTGGGCGACTTCCATGTGTGCCTGGCCGAGTGCCTGGGCAACACGCTGCTGGCCGACACGCTGCGCGACTTCACCGCGCGCACCACACTGATCGCCATGCTCTACCAGAGCACGCACGACGCCGTGCAGTCGTGCGAAGACCACGTGCAGATCGTCGCAGCGCTGGAGCGCGGCGACCACGCCGCCGCCGAGGCGCTGATGGCCGAACACATCGGCACGGTGCAGTCGGCGCTGCGCGTGCAGGCGCCCGCCGACCCGCTCGCGCAGCTGCGCGATGCGCTGGCACCGCTGAACAACACCCCCACACCGAAGCGCCGCCGCAAGGCGGCGCCCGCCGACGACGCCGCCACCGATTCATCGACCTACCTAGGAGCCCTGCTATGACCTCTTTCGCCTCCCGCCGTCTTGCCCTCGCGCTGGCCAGCGTCGCCCTGCTGGCCGCCACCGGCGCCGCCCAGGCGCAGAACGCGCTCGACAACGTGCTCAAGGCCAAGACGATCAAGATCGCCGTGCCCACCGACTACCCGCCGTACGGCTCGGTCGACCGCAACATGCAGCCGCAGGGCCTCGACGTCGAGATGGCGCAGCTCGTCGCCGCCAAGCTCGGCGTGAAGGTCGAGCTGGTGCCGGTGACCAGCGCCAACCGCATTCCCTACCTGCAGACGCGCAAGGCCGACCTCGTGATCTCCACGCTCGGCAAGAACGTCGAGCGCGAGAAGGTGATCGACTTCAGCGCGGCCTACGCGCCCTTCTTCCAGGCCGTGTATGCGGCCAAGAGCATGAAGCTCACCAGCTTCGCCGACATGGCCGGCAAGACCGTCGCCGTGACGCGCGGCGCCATGGAAGACCAGGAACTGAACAAGGTGGCGCCGCCGAACGTCGACTACCGTCGCTTCGAGGACAACAACGCGACGATCGCCGCCTTCGTGGCCGGCCAGACGCAGACCCTCGCCACCAGCGCGGCGGTGGCCGGCGACATGCTCGCGAAGAACCCGAAGGTGAGCGCCGAGTACAAGCTGCTGCTCAAAGACAGCCCCTGCTTCATCGGCATCGCCAAGGGCGAGACCGCATTGAAGACCCGGGTCAACGAGATCATTGCCGCCGCCAAGAAGGACGGCACGCTCGACGCGATGTCCAAGAAGTGGCTCGGCAAGGCGGCCGGCGACCTGCCGGTTTGATCGAAGGGCGCGGCCATGGGCATTGAATTCGACTTCGGCGCGGTGCTCGCCGAATGGCCGCTGCTGCTGCGCGGCGTGGCATGGACGCTGGGCCTCACGGCCGTGGGCACCGTGCTCGGGCTGGCCGTGGGCACGCTGTGCGCGTGGGCCCGCTCGGGCGGGCCGGCGTGGCTGCGCGCGCTCGTGGGCGCGTACGTGGAGCTGATCCGCAACACGCCCTTCATCGTGCAGCTGTTCTTCATCTTCTTCGGGCTGCCGGCCGCGGGCGTGAAGCTCTCGCCCGAGGTGGCGTCCGTGATCGCGATGGTGATGAACCTGGGCGCGTATTCCACCGAGATCATCCGCGCTGGCATCGAGGCCACGCCCAAGGGGCAGATCGAAGCCGCCGTGAGCCTGGCGCTCAGCAAGGCGCAAGTGTTCCTGCGCGTGGTGCTGCCGCCGGCGCTCAAGAAGGTGTGGCCCGCGATGGTGAGCCAGATCGTCATCGTGATGCTGGGCTCGGCGGTGTGCGGGCAGATCTCGACCGAGGAGCTGAGCTATGCGGCCAACCTGATCCAGAGTCGCAACTTCCGCGCCTTCGAATCCTTCATCGTCGCCACGCTCATCTACCTGGCGCTGGCCGTGGCGCTGCGCCGCCTGCTCCAGTGGGCGGGGCCGCGCTTCTTCTTCGGCCGCTGACCGCGAGGCCCCTGCACCATGGTCGATTTTTCTTTGTGGGACATCCTGCGCAACCTGCTGATGGCGCTGCGCTGGACCGTCGTGCTCTCGCTCATCGCCTTCGTCGGCGGCGGAATCGTGGGCGCGCTGCTGCTGTTCGCGCGGCTGCGCGGCGGCAAGACGGCGCAGCGGGCCGTGGGCCTGTACGTGCAGCTGTTCCAGGGCACGCCGCTGCTGATGCAGCTGTTTCTCGCCTATTTCGGCATCGCGCTGTTCGGCATCGACGTGTCGGCGTGGACCGCCGCGAGCGTGGCGCTCACGCTGTACACCAGCGCCTTTCTCACCGAGATCTGGCGCGGCTGCGTGGCCTCGATCCCCAAGGGCCAGTGGGAGGCCTCGGGCAGCCTGGCGCTGAGCTTCGGCGAGCAGATGCGCCACGTCATCCTGCCGCAGGCCGTGAAGATCGCCATCGCGCCCACCGTCGGCTTCCTGGTGCAGGTGATCAAGGGCACGGCGCTGGCGTCGGTGATCGGCTTTGTCGAACTCACCAAGGCCGGCAGCATGATTTCGAACGCCACCTTCCAGCCCTTCGTGGTGTTCAGCTGCGTGGCCCTGCTTTATTTCGTGCTGTGCTTCCCCGTGAGCCTGTACGCCAAGACCCTTGAGAGGAAGACCCATGGCCGCCGTGCTTGAACCAACACCACAACCCGAAGCCGCACCGTTCGCGGCGCCCATCGTGCGCATCACGGCGCTGCGCAAGTCCTACGGCACGAACGAGGTGCTCAAGGGCATCGACCTGGACGTGAAGCGCGGCGAGGTGATCGCCATCATCGGCAAGAGCGGCTCGGGCAAGAGCACGCTCCTGCGCTGCATCAACGGGCTCGAGGTGTTCCAGGAGGGTGCGCTCACGGTCGACGGCAAGCCGCTGCTGCACGAGAGCGCGATGGCCATGCGCACGCTGCGCCAGCGCGTGGGCATGATCTTCCAGGGGTTCAACCTGTTCCCGCACCTCACGGTCGGCAAGAACGTGATGCTGGCGCCCACGCTGGTGAAGAAGCGATCGTCGATGGAGGCGGCCTCGCAGGCGCGCAAGCTGCTCGAACGCGTGGGCCTGGCCGAGAAGTTCGATGCGATGCCCGAGCAGCTGTCGGGCGGCCAGCAGCAGCGCGTGGCCATTGCCCGCGCGCTCGCGATGGAGCCGGCGGTGCTGCTTTGCGACGAGATCACCTCGGCGCTCGACCCCGAGCTGGTGGGCGAGGTGCTGCGCGTGGTGGAGTCGCTGGCCGACGAAGGCATGACGCTGTTGATGGTCACGCACGAGATGAGCTTTGCGCGCAAGGTCAGCGACCGCGTGATCTTCATGCACCAGGGCCGCGTGCACGAGATGGGCCCGCCGGCGGAACTGTTCGGTGCGCCGCAGACGCCGGAGCTGAAGCAGTTCCTGTCGTCGCTGCACGACTGACCGCGCGCTTGGCAGCGGCAGCAGCGGCCGCCGCTACAGGTGCTGCGATTCGTCGATGCCCAGCCGCAGCCCCGCGGCCAGCGGCGGCACCAGCCGCCCGCCGCGCCGCTCGACCTCTTCGCCCGCCTTCAGCAGCTGCTGCACCTGCTGGAAGAGTTCGTCGCCGGCCGCGGTCAGCTGCACGCCCTGCTGGCTGCGCGCGAACAGCGCGTGCCCGAGGATGCCTTCGAGCTCCCTCACGCGGGCCGTGATGGCCGGTTGGCTGACAAAGAGGTGGCGGGCCGCCGCGTTGACGGAGCCCAATGTCGCGGCCCAGTGAAAGGCCTCCAGTTGCCGGAAGGTGATGCGTAACACCGCAGCCCCCTTTCAGCCGGGGGCTGTCGTGGACGTGCAGGGGTACACCGCGGCCTGTTCGCTCTTCTGCTTCATGTCTGCCTTCTTTCAAAGCAATTCAATCGCATCGAATGGCGAGAAGGCCACGCAACGGGGAATTCTAATTGCGTGAATTCCCATGACCACGGACGCAAACCACGGATCCAATCCAATTCAACAGAGGTGATTCCTTCTCATCAAATCCTTGAATTAACCGACTCCCAGGCTTGTAAGGCATCGCCGGGAGTGAATTGAGAATTTAGTGCAATCACAGTTCCCGTTAAAGAGAATTTTTTTGATATAGAACTTTGGCAGTAAGTGCAATTCGACCGAAAGCCACTGGAATCGGTGGGCCTTGCGGGCCTGGCCGGGGCCGCGCTTCAATGCGTCGTCAATGCGCGCTCCCGCCAGGCCCCCAGGCCTTCCGGCCCGAAGCGCTCGGCGATGCGGTGCAGCCAGATGGTGAAGTGCGCCGGGGCCCGCGCCAGTTCGCGGTGCAGGTCGGGCAAGGCCAGCCATCGCCACTCGCGCACCTCGCCGGGGTCGGGCTGCGGCAGGTCGTGCGCGATGCCGACGAACACGTGGTCGTACTCGTGCTCGACCAGCTCCGCGGACACCGCCTCCCGGTAGAGAAAGGCCGTCACCGGCTGCAGCGCGCACCGCAGGCCCAGCTCTTCGTGCAGCCGCCGCAGGGCGGCCGCGCCGGTGTCCTCGCCGGGGCGCGGATGCCCGCAGCAGCTGTTGCTCCACAGGCCGGGCGAGTGGTACTTGCCCAGCGCGCGCTGCTGCAGCAGCACCCGGCCCTGCGTGTCGAACAGGAAGATCGAGAACGCCCGGTGCAGGATGCCCTCGCGATGGGCATTCATCTTTTCGACCGCGTGCAGCGGCCGGTCTTCGGCGTCGACGGCGATGAGGAATTCGTCCATGAGCTGCTCCAGAAGTGAGGGCCCGGAGCCTCGCGGCCCTGCGATTTCCGTGGCCTGGCGGCTTCGAAAAAACCGGTTCGCTTCTTTAGCACGTATTTTTTGCCAGACCGCAATAAGAAATTCAAATTAGTTCGAACTGATTACATCGACGAAGAATATAAAAAATGGAATAAACACAAATAATTACACAGATAACAAAAATATCGAATCCGATTAACAAATGAGCCCAAATCGCCCCACAGGTATTTCTTGCGCATTTCGAACCGTGGTTCCTGGTTCGCCCCTCGCGGCCCGGTCAACGGCGCGCCATCGGCAACGCGTGATCGCCGGCGCTTTCCCGCGCGCCCCGGGCCGGGTTAACCTCGCCCTCCATGGCCCGCCTTCGCACCGCATCGATCATTCGCCCGCTCTCGCGAGAGCGGGCGAGCTAGCGCACGGTTCGAAACCACGCCATGCAACCCGCCCCAGGAGGCGGGTTTTTCTTGTCCGTCTCCCGAGGTCTGTTCCCCCCACCCGCAGGAGACCGAATGACACCGACACCCCTCACATCTCCCCCGCCCGTGCTGCACATGGTCTGCGGCAAGATCGGCGCCGGAAAGTCCACGCTGACCCGGCGCCTCGCGCAGGCGCCCGCCACCGTGTGCATCAGCGAGGACACCTGGCTCGCCGCGCTCTACCCCGGTGAAATCCACGCGCTGCCCGACTACGTGCGCGCCGCCGGCCGGCTCAAGCAGGCGATGGGCGAGCACGTCTGCGCGCTGCTGCGCGCCGGCGTGTCGGTGGTGCTCGACTTTCCGGCCAACACGGTGAGCCACCGCGCCTGGGCGCGCGGCCTCTTCGAGCAGGCCGGCGCGGCGCACCAGCTGCACTTTCTCGACGCGCCGGACGCGGTCTGCAAGGCGCGGCTGCGGGCGCGCAACGCGTCGGGCGAGCACCCCTTCGAAACCTCCGACGCGCAGTTCGACCTGATCACCCGCCACTTCGTGCCGCCCACGGCCGAGGAAGGCTTCCACGTGATCCGCCACGATCGGTAAGCTGCGCGCCGATGCACATCGAACCCGCCCTTTCCACCGAAGCGCCCGCCGTCGCGGCCGTGTTGACCGAAGCCGCGCAATGGCTCGCCGAGGGCGGACGCCCGCTCTGGAGCGCCGCCGACACCGGCCTCGAACGCATCCAGCGCGACACCGACGCCGGCCGCTACGTGGTGGCGAAAGAGAACGGCGACTGGGCCGGCGTGATGCGCCTGGACCTGGAAGACCCGTCGTTCTGGCCCGAGATCGCGCCCGGCAGTTCGCTCTTCGTCCACAAGCTGGCCGTGCGCCGCGCCTGGGCGGGCCGGGGCGTGTCGCGCACGCTGCTGGGCCATGCGCGCGACCACGCCCGCGCGCTCGGGCGCCCCTGGCTGCGGCTGGACTGCGTGGCCGACCGCACCGCGCTGCGCACGCTGTACGAAGGCTTCGGCTTCGCGCTGCACAGCTGCATCGACCTGCGCGGCGGGACGTTTGCGCGCTACGAACTGCGCGTCGACGGCTGACCGTCCGACACGCCGACGCGCGCCTTCGGCGCTGGCGGGAACATCGCCGCCTGTGGCAAGCTCGCAAGCTCCATGACCGACCGAATCCCGCCCTCTCATTTCCGCCGTCGGGTGCTGCGCGCGCTGCTGGGCGCCGCCGCCCTGCCCGCGCCGTTCGCGGCGCTGGCCGGCTTCAACTTCTTCACCAACGAATACACCGCCACGCGCGAGGAGCTGCAGTCGCAGATCGCCAAGCGCTTCCCGGTGGCCGAGCGCTATGCCGAGATCTTCATGGTCGGGCTGCGCGACCCGCAGCTGGGCCTGGACGGACGCGCCAACCGCGCGGCCATCACGGCCACGCTGACCATCGCCAGCCCGCTGCTGGCGGCGTCGCCGGTGCAGGGCGTGGTGTCGGTGAGCAGCGCGCTGCGCTACGACGCGGCGGCACGCGCGCTGCGGCTCGATCAGCCCAAGGCCGAGCGGCTCGAGCTGCAGGGCGTGGAAGGCCGCGACGCCGAGCGCCTGCAGAAGGTCGGCGCGGTGGTCGCGCAGGAACTGCTGCAGGGCCAGATCCTGCGCAGCTTCACGGCCGACGAGCTCACGGTGGGGCGCAAGACCTACGAGGTGGGCGACATCACGGTGCAAGACAACGGCATCAAAGTGCAACTCAAATGAAACAACGCACCGCCTTCCTCCTGATCGCCGCCGCCCTGCTCGGCGCCGGCTGCGCCGCCATCGCCCCCACGGTGAAGCAGCATTTCGACCTGCAGGCCCACCGCGGCGGACGCGGCCTGGCGCCCGAGAACACGCTGGCCGCGTTCTCCAACGCGATGGACCTGGGCGTGACCACGCTCGAACTCGACATCGGGCTCACGGCCGACGGCGTGGTGGTGGTGTCGCACGACACGGCGCTCAACGCCGACCACACGCGCGACGCCCGCGGCGCCTGGCTCACGGCCAAGCCCGCCCCTTCCGTGCGCTCGCTCACGCTGGCGCAGCTGCAGACCTACGACGTGGGCCGCCTCAACCCCGAGAGCAACTACGGCAAGCAGTTCGCGCTGCAGCAGCCGCGCGACGGCGAGCGCGTTCCCACGCTGGCCGCGCTGTTCGCGCAGGTGCAGGCGCGCGGCGCCGATGCCGCGCGGGTGCACTTCAACATCGAGACCAAGATCGACCCGACCAAGCCCGACGAAACCGCCGCGCCCGAGCCCATGGTGCGCGCGCTGCTGGCCGAGATCGACAAGGCGAAGATGGGCGACCGCGTGACCATCCAGAGCTTCGACTGGCGCACGCTCGCGCTGGTCGGCCAGCTCGCGCCGCAGCTGTCGCGCGCCTACCTCACCACGCCCCGCACGCTGAAGGACAGCCGCTGGACCGCCGGCCTCGACCCCGCGCGCTTCGCCTCGGTGCCGCAGTTGGTGAAGGCCGCGGCCGGAGCATCGGCCGGGCCGGTGATCTGGTCGCCGGCGCACGCCGACCTGGGCGCCCCCGCGATCCGCGAGGCGCAGAAGCTCGGCATGAAGGTCGTGCCCTGGACCGTGAACCAGCGCGCCGACATGGTGCGGCTCATGGACGCGGGCGCCGATGGCCTGATCACCGACTACCCCGACGTGTTGCGCGACCTGATGCGCGAACGCGGGCTGGCACTGCCACCACCAGCGAAGGCCACCTCATGAGCACCGTGACGCAACTCGACACCATCGCCTCGGGCATCGCCGCGCTGCAAGGCGGCGGCGGCTCGGTCGCCACGCTCTCCACGGCCGCGCGCGCCAGCACCGAGCTGCTCGGCGCCCTGCCGCCGCGCTACGGCGAGGTGCTGCTGAACCTGCTGGACCGCCTCGAATCGAGCGCGCTCTTCAGTGAGGAAAGCTGCTCGTTCAGTCAGAAAGACCTGCTCGACAACCTGCAGGTGTGGGTCGACAAGGCCCGCGGCCAACTGGTGTCTTGAGGCGCCGGCGCCCCGCCCCGGTTTATCATCGCGCCCAACCATGCGCACCCTGCTGCTCGCCCTCATGATCGCCCTGCTGCCCATCCGCGGCTGGCTCGGCGACGCCATGGCGCTCGAGATGGTGCGGCATTCGCTGCCCGCCGCCGAGGCGGTGGTGGCTGCAGCAGCCGGCATCGCCGAATCGCACTGTCATGACGCCACCATGGAGGCCGACACCGGCCACGACATGGCGGCCATGCACGACAACAGCAGCGATTCGCAGCAGTCCCACGGCACCGACCACGCGAACTGCGGCACCTGTGTCGCCTGCCAGGTCTGCCACACGGTGGCGCTCGGCGGCATGCCGCTGGTCGACACCCCGCATGCGGCGCCCCAGGCGCCGCCGGCCGCGCACGCGGCCCGCTTTGCAAGCGCCGAGCCCGTCCTGGGCTTCAAGCCGCCCATTTCCTGATCTTCCTGCCCGTAGTCCGTCCGCAGTGAGCCCTTCCCGGCTCGCAGCGTTCGCCGTATTGCCCATGGAGATCGCTCGTGAATTCCCTTGCTCGCCGGCCGTATGCCGGCATCCCCTGCTATCGAACAGATAGCCCGCCCCCCGGGCGAAAAAGTCATCTTTCACTTCTACGAACCGCCGCTGCGCTGGCCGCTGCGCTGGTGCTCGCCGGCTGCGCCAGCCTGTCGCCCGACGGCGGCACCGGCGACGTGCAGGCGCTGGTCGACGGCAACCCGCTCATGGCGGGCGCCACGGCCCAGCGCAAGCCGGACGACGCCTCGCAGCAAAGCGTCGACGCGCTGCTGGCCAAGCCGCTGGACGCCGAAGCCGCCGTGCGCATCGCGCTCGTCAACAGCCCGCGCGTGCAGGAGGCCTTTGCCACGCTCCAACTGAGCGACGCCGACCGCGTGCAGGCCGCGAGCCTGCCGAACCCGGTGCTGTCCTTCAGCCGCCTGGCGCAGGGCAGCGAACGCGAGTTCGAGCGCATGCTGACTTTCAACGTGGTGGGCCTGCTCACGCTGCCGTGGCAGGCGCGCTGGGCCGGCCAGCGGCACGAAGCCGCCAAGCTGCAGGCGGCGCAAAGCGTGCTGCTGCTGGCCGCCGACACCCGCCGCGCCTGGGTGCGCGCGGTGGCCGCGCAGCAGAGCGTGAGCTACCTGCGCGATGCGAAGGACGCCACCGAGGCCGGCGCCGAACTGGCGCACCGCATGGCCAAAGTCGGCAACTGGAGCGCGCTGCAGCGCACGCGCGAACAGCTGCTGCTGGCCGACGCATCCGCGCAGCTCGCACGCGCCGAGCAGGCGGCCGTGGCGAGCCGCGAACAGCTCACGCGCCTGCTGGGCCTGAGCGGCGCGCGCATCGGCTACACCCTGCCCGATCGCCTGCCGCCGCTGCCGAAGGCCGCGCCCGAACTCGGCGACGTGCAAGCCCTGGCGCTGCGCGACCGGCTCGACGTGCGCTCGGCGCAGGCGCAGAACACGGCCGTGGCCGGCTCGCTCGGCCTCACGCACGCCACCCGCATGATCAATGCGATGGAACTGGGCGTGGTGCGCAACACCACCTTCGAGAACGATGCCGATCGCTCGAAATCGACCACGCGCGGCTTCGAGCTCGAGCTGCCGATTCCGATCTTCGACTGGGGCCAGGCCCGCAGCGGCCGCGCCGAGGCGCAGTACCTGCAATCGGCCGCGCGTGTGCGCGACGTGGGCGTGCTCGCGGCCAGCGAGGCGCGCGAAGCCTGGCAAGGCTGGAACACCGCCTACGCCCTGGCGCGCCGCTACCGCGACGAGGTGCTGCCGCTGCGCAAGCAGGTCAACGAGGAGATGGTGCTGCGCTACAACGGCATGCTCGCCAGCGTGTGGGAGCTGCTCGGCGAAACGCGCGCCAGCATGCTCGCCGTGAACGCCGGCATGGAGGCCCAGCGCGACTTCTGGCTGGCCGACACCGATCTTCAACTGGTGCTCACGGGCAGCTCGCCCGGCGGCATGACGGCTCTGCAAACTGCCGCCACCAACGAACCTGCGGCGGGAGGCCACTGACATGAACCGTCGCAACTTCTTTGCGGGCGCCGCCACGGCCGTGGCCGCCACCACCGTGAGCCGCGTGAGCATGGCCGCGCTGCCCGAGCCGGTGACACAGGCATCGACCGCCACCGCACCGCCGCTGGTGCCGCCGAACGGCCGTCCCTACAACCCCGTCGTCACGCTCAACGGCTGGACGCTGCCCTGGCGCATGAACGCCGGCGTCAAGGAATTCCACCTCGTCGCCGAGCCCGTGGTGCGCGAGATGGCGCCCGGCTTCAAGGTCAACATGTGGGGCTACAACGGCCAGTCGCCGGGCCCGACCATCGAGGTGGTCGAGGGCGACCGCGTGCGCATCTTCGTGACCAACAAGCTGCCCGAGCACACCACCGTGCACTGGCACGGCCAGCGCCTGCCCAACGGCATGGACGGCGTGGGCGGCATCACGCAGCCGCACATTCCGCCGGGCAAGACCTTCGTCTACGAGTTCACGGCGCGCCGCCCCGGCACCTTCATGTACCACCCGCACGCCGACGAGATGGTGCAGATGGCGATGGGGATGATGGGCTTCTGGGTCACGCACCCGAAGGCGGAGCATCCGCTGATCGAGAAGGTCGACCGCGACTTCTGCTTCCTGCTCGGCAGCTTCGACGTGGAGCCCGGCAGCGCCACGCCCAAGGTCAACACCATGACCGACTTCAACATCTGGAGCTTCAACAGCCGCGTGTTCCCGGCCATCGACACGCTCAACGTGCGCCGTGGCGACCGCGTGCGCATCCGCGCCGGCAACCTCACGATGACCAACCACCCGATCCACATCCACGGCCACGAGTTCGAGGTCACGGGCACCGACGGCGGCCCCGTACCGCGCACCGCGCGCTGGCCCGAGGTGTCCGTCGATGTCGCGGTGGGCCAGATGCGGCAGATGGAGTTCATCGCCGACGAGGAAGGCGACTGGGCGCTGCACTGCCACAAGGCACACCACACCATGGGCCCGATGGGCCACGACGTGCCGACCATGATCGGCGTGGACCACAAGGGCGTGGCCGAAAAAATCAAGAAGCTCGTGCCCGACTACATGGTGATGGGCGACAAGGGCATGGCCGACATGGGCGAGATGGAAATGCCCATTCCCGAGAACACCGTGCCCATGATGACCGGCACCGGCCCCTTCGGCTCGGCCGAGATGGGCGGCATGTTCACGCTGCTCAAGGTGCGGCGCGACCAGAAGCCGGGCGACTACCGCGACCCGGGCTGGTTCAAGCACCCGGCCGGCACTGTCGCGCGCGAGGTGTCGGCCAGCGGTGCGCCCGTGGCGCCGCGCAAGACGGGCGCCGCGCCCGCCAGCCCCGACAGCGGCAGCGCCACCGTGCGCAAGCCCTCGGGCCATGGAGCCCACAACCACTGATCGCATCGATCCAACTTTTTTGAGATTCCATTCATGAACACCCGTTTCTCCACCCTCGTCGCCGGCCTCGCACTCGCAGCCGTCACCACGCTCGCCACGGCCCACGAAAGCCACGCACCCGAAGCCGGCAAGGCCGCCGCCGCCTCGCTCGCGCCCGAGCAGAAAGCCTGGGGCATCGCCGGCAAGGCCAGCGCCGTGAAGCGCACCATCGACATCGCGATGGCCGACGACATGACCTTCACGCCCTCGGTCCTGGAGGTGCGCGAAGGCGACACCATCCGCCTGCGGCTGAAGAACCGCGGCAAGGACCTGCACGAGCTGGTGCTTGGCACCACCGCCGTCATCGAGGACCATGCCGCCATGATGAAGAAGCACCCCGGCATGGAGCACGACGAGCCCTGGATGGCGCACGTGCAGCCGGGCAAGACCGGCGAACTGATCTGGACCTTCAACCGCGCCGGCGACTTCGACTTCGCCTGCCTCGTGAAGGACCACTACGAACTCGGCATGGCCGGCCGCGTGCGCGTGCGGGCCGCTGCCGCGCCCGCACGATGACCCACTGAAAGGAAACCCACCATGCAACGACGAACCCTCCTGAAACTCGCCGCCGCCACCGCGTCCCTGCCGCTCGCCGCGCAGGCCGCCGCGCCGATGGTCGAGATCTGGAAAGACCCGAACTGCGGCTGCTGCCAGGACTGGGTCAAGCACCTCAACAAGAACGGCTTTGCCACGCGCGTGCACGACGAGGGCAACGGCCCCGCGCGCGAGCGGCTCGGTATTCCAGTCAAGCTGGGTTCGTGCCACACCGGCCGCGTCGGCGGCTACGCCATCGAAGGCCACGTGCCGGCGCGCGAGATGCAGCGCCTGCTGAAGGAAAAGCCCAAGGCCATCGGCCTGGCCGTGCCCGGCATGCCGATCGGCTCGCCCGGCATGGACGGCCCGGCCTACGGCGACCAGCGCGACGCCTACGACGTGCTGCTGGTGCTGACCGATGGCAGCACGCGCGTCTTCCAGAGCTACCGCTGACCCCCTCTTTACCCTTCATCCCATCCAAACCAGGAAGGAACACCGACCATGAAAAAAGTCCTCACCGCCCTCTCCACCCTCGTGCTCGCCGCCGCGGCGTTCGCGCAGGCCGCGCTGCCCCAGGTCGACGGCGAAGTCCGCAAGGTCGACACCGACGCCAAGAAGATCACCCTGCGCCACGGCGACATCCCGAACCTCGAGATGACTGGCATGACCATGGTGTTCCGCGTGAGCGACCCGGCGCTGCTCGCCAAGGTGAAGGCCGGCGACAAGGTGAAGTTCACCGTCGACAAGGTCGACGGCGCACTCACCGTGCTGTCGATCACGCCGGCGAACTGAACCTCAGGACCTGAAGCGCCCCGGATCGAAGGGCGCCAGCGGTATCTCCGGCGCAACGCCCGCCAGCAGTTGCGCCGCCAGCCGCCCGGTTCGCGCCGAACCGCACAGGCCGACGTGGCCATGCCCGAAGGCCAGCACGATGTCGCCGCTGGCCGCCGACGGGCCGATGCACGGCAGGCCGTCGGGCAGGCTCGGGCGGTGTCCGAGCCAGTGCGCCACCGAAGGCGCACCGGGCGCGGGCGGTGCCAGCGACGGGAACATCGATTGCAGGTGCGCGTGCAGGATTTCGGCGCGGCGCCAGTCGGGCGCCGCTTCGAGGCCCGCGATCTCCACCTGGCCCGCCGCGCGCAGGCCGCCGTCCATCCAGTGCGCGATGAGCTTGCCGTCGGCCACCATGGTCGGCGTGCGCGGGCCGGCCGTGGCGGCTTCGAGCACCACGTGGTAGCCGCGCTCGGACTCCAGCGGCACCGCCGAGCCTGCCGCCGCGGCCAGCGGGCCCGAGCGCGCGCCGGCGCAGATGGCGGCGCCGTCGCAGGCGATCTCGCCGGCCTCGGTGCGCACGGCGCGCAGCCGGCCGCCCTCGATGCGAAAGCCGGTGGCCCGCGCGGCGACGCGTTCGGCGCCCGCGTCGAGCGCATGTTGAGCGAGGGCCGCCACGTAGGCGCCCGGGTTGCGGCAGTGCCCGGCTTCGGGCACGAAGATGCCGAGCGTGTAGCGCGCGGCCAGATCGGGCTCGCGACGACGCAGTTCGTCCGCCGGCCATTCTTCCCACTGGACACCGGCGCGCCGACGCACGCGCCAGCCCAGCGCGTCGCCGTCGAACTCGGCGCGCGAACGGTAGGCATGCAGCAGCCCGCGCCGTTCGATGAGCTGCGGCACGCCGGCCTCGGCGGCCAGTTGCGCATGCAGCGCGGGCGCGTCGGCCAGCAGCGTGCGCAATGCGTCGGCGGTGCGCTGCACGCGCGCCTCGGTCCAGCCCGAGGCCAGGTAGCGCAACAGCCACGGCAGCGCGCGCGGCAGGTGGCGCCAGCGCAACGCCAGCGGCCCGAGCGGGTCGGCCAGCCAGCCCGGCACCTTGCGCCAGGCCCCCGGCAGCGCGGGCGGCACCACGGAGTGCGATGACAGCCAGCCGGCGTTGCCGTAGCTCGTGGCCTGCGGGCCACCCGGCTCGCCGGGCTCCACCAGCGTCACGCGCAGGCCCGCGCGCAGGGCCTCGATGGCGGTGGCGCAGCCCACCGCGCCCGCGCCGATCACCACCACGTGGCGGCGGCCGCCCTCGGGGGAGAAACTTCTTGCAACTGTCATTGTGGGGATCGTAAAGGTCGCGGTCCCATAATCGGCCGCCATGTCCGCTGCGTCTTCTTCCCCCTCTTCTCGCGCCGGTGCCATCACCGACGTCGCCGGCATCGAAGTCGGCCATTTTTCCGACACCCGCCGTCCCACCGGCTGCACCGTGATCATTGCGCGCGACGGCGCCGTGGCCGGTGTCGATGTGCGCGGCGCCGCGCCCGGCACGCGCGAGACCGACCTGCTCTCGCCCGGCAACCTCGTGCAGGAAGTGCACGCCGTCATGCTCGCGGGCGGCAGCGCCTGGGGCCTGGCCGCCGCCGAGGGCGCGATGCGCTGGCTCGAAGAGCGCGGCGTCGGCATGGACGTGCGCTTCGGCACCCTGCCCATCGTGCCGGCCGCCGTGCTGTTCGACCTGCCGATGGGCGACGCGCGCATCCGCCCCGACGCGGCCGCGGGCTACGCCGCCTGCGAAGCCGCATCGACCGATGCGCCCGCCGAAGGCAACGTGGGCGCGGGCACCGGCGCGCTGGTGGGCAAGCTGTTCGGCGTGCACCGCGCGATGAAGGGCGGCATCGGCACCGCCTCGGTCACCGTGGGCGGCGTCACGGTCGGCGCACTCATCGCAGTCAATTCGCTGGGCGACGTGATCGACCCCGACACCGCCCTGCCCGTGGCCGGCGCGCGCACCGAGGACGGCAGCGCCTTGCTCGACACGCGCCGCGCGCTGCTGCGCGGCGAGCTGCCCAAGCCGCTGCTGGCGGGCACCAACACCACCATCGGCGTGATCGCCACCGACGCGGTGCTGACCAAGGTGCAGGCCAACCGGCTCGCCATGGTGGCGCACGACGGCCTGGCGCGCGCCATCAATCCGGTGCACACCATGAGCGACGGCGACACGCTGTTCGCGCTGGCCACCGGCCGCGTGCCGCTCGAAGGCGATGCGCCCGGCATGACCGTGCTGAGCACCATGGCCGCCGAAGCCACCGCCATCGCCACCGTGCGCGCCGTGCGCGCCGCGCGCGCGATGACCGTGGGCGAGCTGCACATTCCCTGCGCCGCCGACCTGGCCGCACCGCGCGGCTGACGCGCGCACCGCACGACGAGGCACCCCATGGCGTTTCCCCGCACCCTGAAGCTGATCCTGCTGTCGATCCGCGACCTGATCGCCTCGGCCGGCCCGATCGTGTTCATCGTCATCGGCCTGCTGATTGCGGCCTACTGGTGGCTGCAGCCGCAACCGCCCAAGCACGTGACGCTGGCCACCGGCCCCACGGGCAGCGCCTATGCGCAGTTCGGCAAGCGCTACGCCGACGCCCTGAAGCACAGCGGCATCACCGTCGAGCTCAAGGCCACCTCAGGCTCGACCGAGAACCTGCAACTGCTGCGCACCGGCGGCGCCGACGTGGCCTTCGTGCGCGGCGGCAGCGCCGACCCGGTGGCCGACGAAGAGGCCGGCCTGCGCTCGCTGGGCGCGCTGTTCTTCGAGCCCATCTGGCTCTTCTACCGCACCGACACCGCGCAGAAGATCGATCGCAAGACCGGCACGCTGACCTCGCTCACGCAGCTGCGCGGCCTGCGCGTGAACGTCGACCTGCCCGGCAGCGGGCTGCCCGAGATCATGGAGCGGCTGCTCAAGGCCAACCGGCTCGGGCCCGACGACCTGCTGCTGTCGAACCTCGAGCAGGCCGCTGCCGCCGAGGCGCTGCAGGCCGGGCTGCTCGACGCCATCGTGCTGTTCTCGGCCCCGCAGTCGCCACAGGTGCAGCGCCTGCTGCGCGCCGGCGACATCCAGCTCATGGACTTCGGCCAGGCCGAGGCCTACACGCGGCGCTTTCCGTTCCTCTCGGCCGTGTCGCTGCCGCGCGGCGTGGTCGACCTCTCGAAAGACCTGCCGCTGCACGACGTGTCGCTGCTGGCCGCCACCACCTCGCTGCTGTCGCGCGACGAGACCCACCCGGCCCTGCGCCAGCTGTTCGCGCAGGCCGCGCAGACCGTGCACAGCGACGCCGGCTGGTTCAATCGCGCGCGCGATTTCCCCAACACCCGCACCAGCGAACTGCCCGTGAGCCCCGAGGGCGACCGCGCGATCAACGGCACGCCGCCCTTCTGGCAGCGCTACCTGCCGTTCTGGGCCAGCAACCTGGTCGAGCGCATGTGGCTGGTGCTGGGCGGCGTGCTGGTGCTGATGCTGCCGCTGAGCCGCGTGATCCCGCCGCTGTACCAGTTCCGCGTGCGCCGCCGCGTGTTCCGCTGGTACGCGCGGCTGCGCGACATCGAGGCCAAGGTGGACGGGCGCCAGAGCCAGGCCGAGCGCGACAAGCTGCTGGAAGAACTCGACGACCTCGACCGCGTGGTCAACAAGGTGGCCGTGCCGCTGTCGTACGCCGACGAGCTCTATGCCCTGCGCAACAACATCTACGCGGTGCGCAAGCGGGCACTCGCGGGCTCGGCGGGCGCAGCAGCAGCAGCCGCGCCGGTCCGCGCGGCCACCTGACAAAAAGGCCCGGGCGCGCGCTTGCTGTCCACGCTGATCGATTTCGCCGACCCGCGCACCGACGGGGCGACCCGGCTGCGCACTGCCTTCGGTGCGCCCGTGCGTGTGCTGGTCGCCCATGCACCGCACGAGGTGCGCCCTGTGCTGGAGGCCGTCGAGGCGCTGGCCCGCGAAGGTCGCTGGTGCGTCGGCCACCTGCGCTACGAGGCCGCCGCGGCCTTCGACCCGGCGTTCGAGGTGCATGCACCCGACGGGCCGCTGGCCTGGTTCGGCGTGCATGACGAGGCGTTGCCATGGCCGGATGCGCCGGCACCCGCTGTAGCGCCCGTCGCGTGGACGGCCGAGCTGTCGCGCGAGGCTTTCGACCGCAATATGGCCGCGATCCACCGCGCCATCGCCGACGGCGTGCTGTACCAGCTCAACTACACGGCGCCGCTGCGCGCCACTTTCGACGGCGACGCGCAGGCCTGGTTCCATGCGCTGCGGCAGGCGCAGCCCAACGGCTACGGCGCCTTCATCGACACCGGCGACGAACAGGTGCTGTCGGTGTCGCCCGAGCTGTTCTTCGACCGCGACGGCGACCGCATCCTCGTGCGCCCCATGAAGGGCACCGCGCCGCGCGGCGCCACGCCCGCCGAGGACGCGGGCCACGCGCTGCGGCTGCGCACCGTGCCCAAGGAGCGCGCCGAGAACGTGATGATCGTGGACCTGATCCGCAACGACCTCTCGCGCGTGGCCCAGCCCTTCTCGGTGCGCGTGCCGCGCCTCTTCCACACCGAGGCGCTGCCCACCGTGTGGCAGATGACCTCCGACGTGGAAGCCCGCCTGCGCGAAGGCACGACGCTGGCCGACCTGTTCGCGGCGCTGTTCCCCTGCGGTTCCATCACCGGCGCGCCGAAGGTGAGCGCCATGCGCATGATCCGCGCGCTGGAGCCCGACGCGCGCGGCGTGTACTGCGGTGCCGTGGGCGTGGTGCGGCCCGGCGGGCACGCGACCTTCAACGTGCCGATCCGCACCGTCACGCTGCGCGGCAACGCCGCGCGCTGCGGCATCGGCAGCGGTATCACGGCCGATGCGCAGGCGGATGCGGAGTGGGACGAGTGGCGGCACAAGCGCGCCTTTCTCGGCGCGGCGGTATCTTCGCAACCATGACCTCCTTCGAGCTGCTCGAAACCCTGGCGCTAGCCGATGGCGTACTGCGCGATGCGCCTGCGCACCTGGCCCGCATGCATCGGGCGGCTGCGCACTTCGGCTATCCGTGGCACGAAGCGCAAGTGACGGACCGCCTGGACCAGTTGCGCACCACGCATGCCGCAGGCACATGGCGCGTGCGCCTGCTGCTCGACGCGCAAGGCCAAGCGCGCGCCGAAGCCTTCGCCATGGACGCCCCGCCGCCGCGCGTGCGCCTGCAGCTGGCCGCGCGCGCTTTCGACGAGGCCGACAGCGAGTTCTCGCGCTTCAAGACCACGCGCCGCGCGCACTACGAAGCCTTCGCGCCCACCGAGCCGGGCGTGTTCGACACGCTGCTGTGGAACCGCCACGGCGAGATCACCGAATGCACGCGCGGCAACATCGCGCTGCAGCTCGACGGCCGCTGGGTCACGCCGCCGCTGCACTGCGGGCTGCTCGACGGCATCGGCCGCGCCCGCCGGCTGCGCGAAGGGCAGCTGACCGAAGCGGTCGTGCGCGTGGACGACCTGCCCCGCGTCGAGGTACTCGCCTTCGTCAACAGCCTGCGCGGCTGGCTCGACGCCGACCTCGTCGACCACGACGCTCCCTGAACGACAAAGCGCGCGGCCCCTTGCGGAACCGCGCGCTCTGGTCGTCGAAGCGGCCGAAGCCGCCTGCGTCCTGTCTTACTTGAGGGCCTTGTAGCGCATGCGCTTGGGTTTTGCGCCTTCTTCGCCCAGGCGCTTCTTCTTGTCGGCTTCGTACTCCTGGTAGTTGCCGTCGAAGAAGGTCCACTGGCTGTCGCCTTCGGCCGCGAGGATGTGCGTGGCGATGCGGTCGAGGAACCAGCGGTCGTGGCTGATGACCATCACGGTGCCGGCGAACTCGAGCAGCGCGTCTTCCAGGGCGCGCAGGGTTTCCACGTCCAGGTCGTTCGACGGTTCGTCCAGCAGCAGCACGTTGCCGCCCGCGATCAGCGTCTTGGCCAGGTGCAGACGGCCGCGTTCACCGCCCGACAGCGTGCCGACCTTCTTCTGCTGGTCGGCACCATTGAAGTTGAAGCGGCCCGCGTACGCGCGGCTGGCCATCTGGAACTTGCCGACGTTGATGATGTCCAGGCCGTTGGAGATGTCTTCCCACACGGTCTTGTCGGACGCCAGCTCGTCGCGGTGCTGGTCGACGAAGGCCATCTTCACGGTCTGGCCGATGACGACCTCGCCCGTGTCCGGCTTTTCCTTGCCCGCGAGCAGCTTGAACAGCGTCGACTTGCCCGCGCCGTTCGGGCCGATGATGCCGACGATCGCGCCCGGCGGTACGGTGAAGCTCAGGTTGTCGATCAGCATGCGGTCGCCGAAGGACTTGCTGACGCCGTGGAACTCGAACACCTGCTGGCCCAGTCGCTCCGCCACAGGAATGAAGATTTCCTGCGTTTCGTTGCGCTTCTGGTATTCCATGTCGCTCAGCTCTTCGAAGCGGGCCAGGCGCGATTTGCTCTTGGCCTGGCGTGCCTTCGGGTTCTGGCGCGACCACTCGAGTTCCTTCTTCAGGGCCTTGGCGTGGGCTTCTTCGCTCTTTTGCTCCTGCGCCAGGCGTTCGCCCTTCTGCTCGAGCCAGGTGCTGTAGTTGCCCTTCCAGGGAATGCCGCGACCGCGGTCCATTTCCAGGATCCACTCGGCGGCGTTGTCCAGGAAGTAGCGATCGTGGGTGATGGCCACCACGGTGCCCGTGAAGCGCTGCAGGAACACTTCGAGCCACTCCACCGATTCGGCGTCCAGGTGGTTGGTCGGCTCGTCGAGCAGCAGCATGTCGGGCTTGGACAGCAGCAGACGGCACAGCGCCACGCGGCGCTTTTCACCGCCCGACAGCAGGCCGATCTTGGCGTCCCACGGCGGCAGGCGCAGTGCGTCGGCGGCGATCTCGAGCTGGTGCTCGGAATCGGTGCCGGCGGTGGCGATGATGGCTTCGAGCTGGGCCTGCTCGGCGGCCAGCGCGTCGAAGTCGGCATCTTCGGCACCGTAGGCGATGTACACCTCTTCGAGGCGCGCCTTGGCCGCGAACACCGCGCCCATGGACTCTTCGACCGATTCGCGCACCGTGTGCTCGGCGTTGAGCTTGGGTTCCTGCTCCAGGTAGCCGATCGTCATCCCCGGCATGGGCAGGGCCTCGCCCTCGAATTCCTTGTCCACACCCGCCATGATCTTGAGCAGCGTGGACTTGCCCGAGCCGTTCAGGCCGAGCACGCCGATCTTGGCGCCGGGGAAGAAAGAGAGCGAAATGTCCTTCAAGAGCTGCCGCTTGGGCGGCACGGTCTTGCTGACGCGGTTCATCGAATAGACGTATTGAGCCATCTGTGAATGATTACCTTGGGTAGCTTGGGATTTGCGTAAAAGCACGGTCGTCCGGACAGTGATCCGGGCGCGGCGAACCCATGATTATCGACTCATGCGACAATAGTCCTCGTTGCCGGGTCCAGTTGCCCGCAAACCGGCTCTCTGCCGGGGACGAAGAAAACCCCAAATCACCGCGGGTCTTCCGGCTCCCACCTCTGACCTTCATCTGCCTTGACTGGCTCGGCGTCACCCCAAAACGACGCCTGGCGGGCCGATGCCACTGCGCCGTGTATGGCGCTTGTTGTTTCCACAATGAATTTTGACGAACTGAAGCTGGCTCCCGCCATCTTGAAGGCTGTGCACGAGCATGGCTACGACACCCCCACCCCCATCCAGGCGCAAGCCATTCCCGTGGTCCTCGACGGCCACGACCTGCTGGGCGGCGCCCAGACCGGCACCGGCAAGACCGCGGCCTTCACCCTGCCGATGCTGCACAAGCTCACCATGAGCCGCAGCGCCACCAACAAGTTCGGCGGCATCGGCATCCGTGCCCTCGTGCTGACCCCCACGCGTGAACTCGCGGCCCAGGTCGAAGAGTCGGTGCGCACCTACGGCAAGTACCTGCAGCTCGACTCCACCGTGATCTTCGGCGGCGTGGGCATGAACCCGCAGATCAGCAAGCTCAAGAAGGGCGTCGACATCCTCGTGGCCACCCCCGGCCGCCTGCTCGACCTGCAGCAGCAGGGCATGCTCGACCTGAGCCAGGTCCAGATGCTGATCCTGGACGAAGCCGACCGCATGCTGGACATGGGCTTCATCCACGACGTGAAGAAGATCCTGGCCCTGGTGCCCAAGGAAAAGCAGAGCCTGCTGTTCTCGGCCACCTTCAGCGACGAGATCCGCGACCTCGCCGGCTCGCTGCTCAAGAACCCGCAGAGCATCCAGGTCACGCCGCGCAACACCACGGTGCAGCGCATCACGCAGGTGATCCACCCCGTGGGCCGCGGCAAGAAGAAGGCGCTGCTCGCGCACATCATCAACGAGAACAAGTGGAGCCAGGTGCTCGTGTTCACGCGCACCAAGTTCGGCGCCAACAGCGTGGCCGAATTCCTCACCAAGAACGGCATCGAGGCGATGGCGCTGCACGGCAACAAGAGCCAGAGCGCCCGCACGCAGGCGCTGGCCGGCTTCAAGAGCGGCGACATCCGCGCCCTGGTGGCCACCGACATCGCCGCGCGCGGCATCGACATCGACGAGCTGCCGCACGTCGTGAACTACGAAATCCCGAACGTCAGCGAAGACTACGTGCACCGCATCGGCCGCACCGGCCGCGCCGGTTCGAGCGGCGAGGCCGTGAGCTTCGTGTGCCTGGACGAAGAAGGCTTCATGCAGGAAATCGAACGCTTCACCAAGCAGACGATCCCGGTGCAGAAGGTCGAGGGCTTCGGTCCTGAAGAAGGCGAACGCGCCGAGCCGATCGCCATGGGTCGCCAGACGATCTGGGGCGGCGCCGGCCGTCCGCCGAGCCGCGAAGTCATGCAGGCAGCCGCCAAGGCCGCACGCACCGAAATGATGTCGCGCATCCGCGAGAACAAGGCCGGCCAGGGTGGCGGCAACGGCGGTGGTGGCGGCGGCAATGGCGGCGGTCAACGCCGCGGTGGCGGCCAGGGCGGCGGTCAAGCCCGCAATGCCAACGGTGGCGGCCAAGGCCAGGGCCAGGGCCCGCGTGGCCAGGGCGCAGCCCGTCCCGCACAGGGCCGCGGCCCGCAGCAAGGCCAGCCGCGCGCACCGCAGCAGCCCCATCACCACGCCCCGCACGAAGAGCGCCAACCGCGCCATCACGGCAACAGCCACAGCCCGACGCAGGCCAACCAGGTCGCACACCTGCGCGCCGAAGCCGTTGCAGGCGGCGGCGCCGGCCAGCCGGACCCGCTGCGCACGAGCGTCGACCACATGGGTGGTCGCGGTCGCGGCGGCCGTCCGGGCGGCGGTGGCGGCTACGGCGGCGGCGGCAACGGTGGGTACTGAACCCCGTTCACTCCTTCGCATGCCTCACGGCACACAAACACAAAAGGCTCCCTCGGGAGCCTTTTTCTTTGCCTGCGTGCTGTGCCCGCTGTGCAATCGGCAATGAAGCTCAGGCTTCGCCGCTGCGCTTCTTGCGCTCCCGGCCCTGCACCGCGCGGTCGAGCACGGCATTGGGCAGCAGGCGCATGACCTTGGCGACCACGCCCATCTGCCACGGAATCACGCGGTAGCTCGTGCCAGCCTCGATGGCGCGCAGCGCCTGGGCTGCGAAATCCTCGGGCTGCATGAGAAAGGGCATGCCGTAGCGATTGCCCTGCGTCAGCGGCGTGTCGATGTAGCCCGGGCAGAGCGTGACGACCTTCACCCCGCTGTTGTGCAGTTCCCCGCGCAGGCTCTCACAGTACGCGACCACGCCGGCCTTGCTCGCGCAGTAGGCGCCGTGCCCCGGCAGCCCGCGGATGGCGGCGACGCTGCCGATGCCCACGAGCCGCCCGCTGCCGCGCTGCACCATGGCCTGCACGAAGGGATGGAAGGTGGCGGCCAGCCCCACGTTGTTGACGGCGAAGGTGCGCGCCAGCACGTCGAGGTCCGAACGCTCGGCCGTGTCGATGCCGATGCTGATGCCTGCGTTGGCGATCACCACGTCGGGCACGCCCTGGCGCGCGATGCAGTCGGTGCCGGCGGCCACGATGCTGTCGGTGTCCGCCACGTCGGCGCCGTAGACCTGGTAGCGGCCCGCGTCCAGCTGGCGGCCCGTCGCCCAGGTTTCGATCTCGCCCGTGCGCCGCGCGACCAGCGCCAACCGGTAGCCCGCGTCGTAGAAGCACGCGGCCAGGGCCTGGCCGATGCCGCTGGAGGCGCCGGTGATGAAGACGAGCGGTGCGGCGGTGGTCATGCGTGGATCGTCTCCCGGGAACTTGTTCTTGTGTGGCAGCCGCTCAGCGCGGCTTGCCTGCGGCGGCCGACGGCACCAGCACGCCGCGCACGCGGCCCGTGAGGTTGGCCACGCCGCTCAGGTTGTCGTAGTCGAGCGTATCGCCCGTGAACTGGTCGCTGCCGCGGATGAGCGTGACCGGCTTGTTCGACTGCACCTTCTCGGTGTCGAGGAACGCATGCAGGAACTCGCCGCGAAACTCCAGCCGCGGCGTGGCCTTGCCGCTCGCGCTCACCGCGGGTTCGCGGATCACGATCGCGTTGCCGAACAGCTGGATCTCGCTGCCGTCGGAATTCGACAGCCCCCGGTTCGCCGACGAGCGCGTGACCAGCCCCTCGGGCGACACCGAGCGCATGCGCACCTGGTCGACCTCGATGGTGTCGGTGTCCGGGTAGTGCCGCCCCTCGGTGCCGTGCAGCTCGCTGCGCAGGTCGCCGTTGGGCAGGAAGTTCTTGATGACGAAGTCCCGCATGAAGTAGTCGGGCTCGTGTGTGGGCGCCGCCTTGACGGTGGGCTCCAGCAGCTTGGGCGCATTGCGCACCAGCCAGTAGGTGCCCAGCGCCACGCCCGCCATCAGGATGATCGGCAGGTAGATGGTGGTGCGGTCGAGCACATCGCGCGTGAGGTGCCAGGCGCGTCGCAGCTGCGGGCTCATGGTCGGGGGCCCAGGGCAGCGTCGAGCAGCGGGCGGTACTGGCCGCAGGCCGTCAACAGCAGGTCGCAGAATTCGCGCGCCGCGCCTTCGCCGCCGCGTGCGGTGGTGACGTAACGCGCCACCGCGCGCACCTCCGCGTGCGCATTGGCCGGCGCCGCCGCGAAGCCGACGCGGGTCAGCACCGGCAGGTCGGGCCAGTCGTCGCCGATGGCGGCAGCCTGCGCCCAGGTGAAGCCCAGCTGCTTCAGCATGGCCTCGGCGGCGGGCAGCTTGTCTTCGGTGCCGTAGCGCACGTGCTCGATGCCCAGCGCCTCGAGCCGCACGCGCAGCGGCTTGGAGTCGCGCCCGGTGATCACGGCCGGCGTGATGCCGGCCTTGCGCAGCAGCTTGAGGCCGTAGCCGTCGAGGATGCTGAAGCGCTTGAGCGTCTCGCCGTGCTCGGTGAAGTACACGCCGCCGTCGGTCAGCACGCCGTCGATGTCGAAGAAGACGATGCGCACGTCTTGCGCGGCCAGCAGGGTCTCGGCCTGGAAATCAAGCGGCATCAGATGACCTTCGCGCGCATCAGGTCGTTGGTGTTCACCGCGCCGACGATCACCCCCGCGCCGTCGATCACGAACAGGCGGGTGATGCCGCATTGCTCCATGAGTTCGGCCGCCTCCACCGCCAGCGCGTCCACGCGGATGGTGCGCGGGTCGCGGTGCATGATGTCGGCCGCCTTGGGCGTGCGCAGGTCGGCGCCGGCCTCGATCAGGCGGCGCAGGTCGCCGTCGGTGAAGATGCCCAGCGCCCGGCCGTCGGGCTCGACCACCGCGGCGGCGCCGAAGCCCTTGATGCTCATCGCGCGCATCAGCTCGCTGACGGTGGCCGTCGGCGGCACGCACGGCACCTCGTCGTCCGAGCGCATGACGTCGCTCACGTGGGTGAGCAGCTTGCGGCCCAGCGCGCCACCGGGGTGCGAGCGGGCGAAATCTTCGGAGCCGAAGCCGCGCGCATCGAGCAGGGCCACGGCCAGCGCGTCGCCCATGGCGATCTGCGCGGTGGTGCTCGCGGTGGGCGCGAGGTTCAGCGGGCAGGCTTCCTTGGCGACGCCGGCGTCGATCACGATGTCGGCATGGCGCGCCAGCGTGGAGTCGGGGCGGCCGGTCATGGCGATCAGGGGCACGCCCTGGCGCTTGACCACCGGCAGCAGCACGGTGAGTTCGTCGACCTCGCCGCTGTTGGAGATGGCGAGCACGAGGTCGACCGCCTTGATCATGCCGAGGTCGCCGTGGCTGGCCTCGGCCGGGTGCACGAACATCGCGGGCGTGCCGGTGGAGGCGAGGGTGGCGGCGATCTTGCGGCCGACATGGCCACTCTTGCCCATGCCCATCACGACCACGCGGCCGCGCACTTCGAGGATCTTGCGCACGGCCTCGACGAAACTCGGGCCGACGCGGGCCTTCAGGCCGAGGACGGCTTCGGCTTCGATGTCGAATGTGACGCGTGCCCGGGCCAGGATGGCGTCGGGGTCGACCACGTGGGTCGGGGCGGGGC
>NZ_JBWKXQ010000022.1:0-91029 GCF_059423125.1 Variovorax sp. GW531-E2
GGGTGGCGGAGGCGGCGGTGGCTTCGCATTTCCCGTCGGTACGGGCGGCAACGGCGGCACACCGCCCGCTGCCGAATCGCCCGGCACGCTGAGCGGCACCGTGGCCACCGGCGCGGCCTTTGCCGGCGCCGCGCTCACCGTGTTCGATCAGACCGGCGCCAAGGTCTGCGAAGTGACCGTGCCGGCCGAAGGCGCCTACAGCTGCGTGCTGCCCGCGGGCACCAAGGCGCCGTTGGTGATCCAGGCCGTGCGCGACGACCTCACGCTCTACAGCACCACCGCCAGCACCGCCACCGGCACCACCAACGTCACGCCGCTGACCACCGTGGTGGTGGCGCAGCTGTCGCCCAACGGCGATCCGTCGAAGCTCGCCGCCGCGGTGCAGGCCGATGCCGGCGCAGTCACGCCGGGCGCCATCAGCGACCAGGTGGCGAAGCTCGTGGCCGCGCTCAAGCCGCTGCTGGACGCGCTCAACACCAGCATCGACCCGATGAGCGGCACCTTCCAGGCCAACGGCACGGGCCAGGACCGCGTGCTCGACACACTGAACGTCTCGGTGCGCCCCGACGGCACGGCCGCCAACATCGAGATCACCGTCAAGGCGCAGCCCGCGAGCGAAGAGAGCGCGCCGGTGTCCATCGTGTTTCGCACCGGCGAGAGCAGCATCGCGCCGCTGCCCGCGGTCGATGCCGCGGCCCTCGTGCAGCCGCCCACGCCGGCGATGGTCAAGGACCTGCTGGACCGCCTCAACGCCTGCTACGCGCTGCCGCTGAACGAGCGCGTGGACAGCACCATCGGCTCCGACGGCAACGCCTTCGGCGAGGCCGCCAACGTGGTCGCGCCGGCCTGCCGCACGCTGTTCGTGGGCGACGACCCGGCCAGCTTCGTCGCGGCCGGCCTGCACATCGGCCGCGCGTCGAGCGGCCCGCGCCGGCCCTTCGAAAGCCTGTTCCGTTTCGGCCCGACGAACCTGAAGCACGACCGCGGCAACTTCGAATACTTCCACCCGGGCGGCGACATCGCGCTCACCTACCGCTGGACCGACAGCGTGGGCAACACCGACAACGACGTGTTCAACGCCAGGATCGTGAATGGCGCGCTCAAGCTCACCGGCAACAGCAACGCCTATCGCGCCGCCGTGCGTCCGCAGCAGGAGCTGAAGGACTTCCTCAAGCACGCGAACCTGAAGTACCACGCTGCGGGCTACAACGTGTCGGTGGACAACGTGCTCGACGGCAACGGCGACTCGATCTTCACGAAGGTGGTGGCCACCTCGTCCGCGCTGCCCGGCCGCGAGCTGGTCCTCGTGCCCCGGCCCGGGCTGACCACCCTGGTGCTCACCACCGACGGCACCGTGAACGGTGCGCTGAACTCCTCGCTGTGGCGCATGGCCGCGCGCTACGTGGACCCGGCGCAAGGCGGCAACCCGAGCAGCGTCGAGCCCGGCAATCTCTTCGCAGCGCCGCAGTTCGACGACGCGCAGCTGAGCGCCATTCCCGATCAGGCGGTCTGGAAGCTCGAGTTCTTCCTGGCGGCCGGCGGGACCAACCCGGTGCAGTACGTGCGCACCTTCTCGCGCGCGCCGACCCTCGCCGAGGCCGTGCAACTGCCGACCGTGGAAATGACGCCGGCCCTGCGCGCCGAGCTGATGCAGGAAATCGACGGTGTCCCGCGCGGCATCGTGTTCGGCGCGCCGGTGCCGTCCGACCCCAGTGCCAACAACATCGACTTCAGCGCCGAGGGCAACCTCGACGGCTGGGCCGTGCCCAGCGGCGCCTACGCCCCGACCACCTTCCTGGTGGCCGGCCGTGGCCCGAACAACAACCGCTTCACCGACTCGATCACCGTGCGCACCTCGGCGCGCAAGGCCGTCATCTACTGCCAGCCGGTGAACTCACCGAGCGACAACCACTGCGTGAGCGTCGGCAACAACGCCTGGCAATACGCGCAGGGCTCGTCGGTCAGCAGCTTCATCTTCACGGCACGCACCGCGCGCCAGGTCGATGTGCGCAAGAACTTCGAGGCGTGGACCTACTCGCCTCCCTGATTCTTTTCCTGCTGTCACCGCATGAAAAAAGCCGCCGACCCGTAAGGGCCGGCGGCTTTTTCTTGAGAGGCCGAAAGGATCAGTCCGCGTACACGCCAGCGGCCTTGATGATCGGACCCCACTTGGCGATTTCAGCCGAGACGAACTTCTTGTGCTCGGCCGGCTCGACGCGCTTGTCGGTGGTGATCACGGCGCCCAGGCCTTCCTGGCGCTTGATGAAGGCCGGGTCCTTCATGGCGGCCTTGATGGCTTCGTTGATCTTCTTCAGCACCGGTGCGGGCGTGCCCTTGGGGGCGTACACGCCGTGCCAGATCGACACTTCGAAGCCCTTCAGGCCCGACTCGTCGAGCGTGGGCAGGTCTTTCAGCGCGGGCGTGGTCAGGCGCTTGGCGGTGGTCACGGCGTAGGCCTTGACCTTCTTGGCCTCGATCTGCGACGTGGTGTTGGTGGTCTGGTCGCACAGCAGGTCGATCTGGCCGCCCAGCAGGTCGGCGATGGCCGGCGCGGTGCCCTTGTACGGCACGGGCGTCATCTCGATCTTCAGCGCGCTCTGGAACAGCAGGCCGCACAGGTGCGAGGCGGCGCCCAGGCCGGCGTTGCCCAGGTTGATCTTGCCCTTGTTGGCATTGATCCAGGTCGTCAGTTCCTTGTAGTTGTTGGCGGGCAGGCCGGGCTTGCCGATGAGCGTCATCGGCACTTCATTGACCATGCCGAGGTATTCGAAGTCGTTCTCGACGTTGAACGGCAGCTTGCGGTACAGCGCCGGCATCGTCGACATGCCGATGTGGTTCAGCAGCAGCGTGTAGCCGTCGGGGTTGGCGCGCGCCACCTTGGCGGTGCCGATCGAGCTGCCGGCGCCGGCGGTGTTGTCCACGATGATCGTCGTGCCCAGCGTCTTCTGCAGCGATTCGGCCAGGTCGCGGGCCACGCGGTCGGTCGGGCCGCCGGCAGAGAAAGGCACCACCAGCGTCACGGGCTTGCCTGCGGGGAAATCCTGGGCGTGTGCGCCGACGGCGGCCGCGGCAATCGCCGCGAGGGCAAACAGTTTCTTCATGATGTCTCCGACGGAGTTTTTAAATGGAAAGGGTCGCGATCTTATCGGCTGACCGGGGGCTGACCCATACCGAATAGCCCTTAGGAATGTCACCGTTTTCGCCCCATGCTGGGGCATGATCACGCCCGTCCCGCGCACCCGCGCCGGGGTGACCACAACCACAAACAGGCCAGCCCGACGGGCGGCATCGAGGAGAAGAAACCAATGGATCCCTGGGTCTATCCGCGCGAGCGTTGGCTCGGCAAACTCACGCTCGTTCTGGGCCTGCTGGCCTGGACGCTGATCGTCGTCGGCACGCTGGGCATCGCGCTGCTGTACGTGCTGCTGGGCTTCATCGGCTACGTGTTCGCGCAGTCGGCCGTCATCGCCTGGATCAAGGGCACGGGCGTGAAGCTGTCGCCCCAGCAGCTGCCCGAGCTGCACGCGCGTTTTGTCGACTGCTGCACCCGCCTGGGCATCGCGCAGCCGCCCGAGGCCTACCTGCTGCACGGCGACGGCATGTTCAACGCCTTCGCCACGCGTTTCTTCGGGCGCAACTTCGTGGTGCTGCTGTCCGACGTGGTCGACGCCATGGAGGCGCAGCCCGACGGCATCCACTTCTACATGGGCCACGAGCTGGGCCACATCCGCCGCGGCCACCTCACGGGCCACATCTGGCGCGCGCCCGTGCTCTGGCTGCCGCTCCTGGGCGCGGCCTATGCGCGCGCCAAGGAATACACCTGCGACCTGCACGGTGCCGCCTGCTGCCGCGAGGTCGACTCCGCACCGCGCGCGCTGGTGGCGCTGGCCGCCGGCGCGCAGCAGTGGCGCAACGTGAACCTGCAGCGCTACGCCGCCCAGTCGGCCGGCAACCGCGGCTTCTGGGGCTCGTTCCACGAACTCATCGGCGGCTACCCCTGGCTCACCAAGCGCGTCGCCCGCGCCATCGACCCGGGCGCCAAGCTGCCCGAGCGCAACCCGGTGGCGTACCTGCTCGCGCTCTTCGTGCCCTACGCCGGGCGCGCGGGTGGCGGCGCAGCGGGTGTGCTGATCGTGGTGGCTGTCATCGGTGTCATGGCGGCTGCAGCCATCCCGGCCTACCAGGAGTACCAGACCCGCGCCGTCGTCGCGCAGGCCTGGTCCGAGGGCGCGCCGGTGCGCAACGCGCTCACGCGCCACTATGAAGAAAAGGCCGAGATCCCCGACACCCTGGCCGCCGTCGGCCTGCCGGAGAACCTGCCCAACGGCGCGACCCTCACGCTCGACCCGGACAGCATGGTGGTGGAGGTGGCCACGCCCAAGGGCACGCTGCGCATGGAGCCGTCGTCGACCGACCGGGGCATTGCGTGGCATTGCAGCGCGGGGGAGGGGTTGAAGGACAAGGCGTTGCCGGCGAGCTGTAAGAAGTAAGTGGCCGTCCGTTGGCTTCGATGACGTCTTCCGCTTCACTCGCGAATGCGTGGCGCTTGCCGCGCGACTTCGCGCTCATCACCCTGGCCGTCGAAGTCGCGTTGGTGTTGTTCCACTTCGGCAAGCAGCTGTGGCCCGGCATGCCGGACAGCCAGCAGATGCTTGCCAGCTATGCCCAGCCGGACGTGTGGGTTCCCATGATGGCCAACCTCTCGATGGCCTGGGTGCTGGCGGCGGCGCTGGCCTGGAGCCATGCCCGCCAGGCACTGGAGGTGCGCGGCGCCGCGAGCGTGGCGCAACTGCCCGGCCCGCACCTGCGTTATGCCGCGGTTTATCTCATCGCGCTGCTGCTGAACCACTACGCGCTGGGCCCGCTTCTCTACAAACTGCAGCAGATGCTTTTCTCGGGGAGCTGGCTTCAGGCGGTCTTCGGTGGCTTCGCGGTGACTTCGACGGCGGTCGTGTACGAAGCGGTGCAGCTGGTCGTGCTTGTGTTGAGCGTGTGGCTTGCGGCCTGGGTGGCACTGCGAGCACCGGCTGCGGCGCCGTCCGGCGACCGCGAGGTGGCAGATGCGGTGCAGGCGGGTGTGTCGCCACGCCGCGCGGTGGCAACGCTGGTCGCTGTCGTGTTCGCGTCGCTGCAGGCGCGCTGCATGATGGCCGCCAACATCGGGACGGCGATCGTCGATCCGTCGAACGGCGTCGCGCTCCTGCTGTTCTGGGGCGGTCCGCCCCTGGTGATTTTCGCGCTGTCGTACTGGGGCGGATGGCTCGGCACCGCGTCCGGCCTGACGCAGGTCCGGCCCTTCCGGGCCGTGGCGGCGTCGGTGCTGGCCTTGGTGGGGGTGTTTGCGAGCTGCGTCGTCGTCTTCGTCGTGGGGCTGCCACTGATGGTGACGTCGTCATCCGGCTTTTCCGGCGCCGTCGGCTTGATCATGCTGCTGGCCGCGCTCGTGCCGCTCTACCCCTTGCTGACCGTGCTGCTCACGCGCTTCATCACGCGTCGCCTGTACCGCCCCTACTTGTAGCTGCGCGCGTCCTCGATCACCTTGCCGTCGTTCGGCAGGGTGCCCGGCGCCACCAGCTCGATGGTGCCGCGCAGCTTGGTCACTTCGCGCACCGCATCGGCAATGCGCGCGTCGAGCCCGGCCGGGGCGCCGGCGCACTCCAGCTTGAAGGTCATCTGGTCGTCGCCCATCTCGCCCGACACCACGAGCCGCGCGCGCACGATCTCGGGAAAGCGCCGCACGACCTCGGCGACCTGCGAGGGGTGCACGAACATGCCGCGCACCTTGGTGGTCTGGTCGGCGCGGCCGAGCCAGCCCTTGATGCGCTTGTTGGTGCGGCCCGTGGGGCAGGTGCCCGCGAGCACGGCCGAGAGGTCGCCGGTGCCGAAGCGCACCAGCGGGTAGTCGGGGTTGAAGGTGGTGACGACGATCTCGCCCACCTCGCCGTCGGGCACCGGGTCGCCGGTGCCGGGACGCACGATCTCGACCAGCACGCCCTCGTCGATCACCAGGCCCTGGCGCGCGCTGGTTTCATACGCGATGAGGCCCAGGTCGGCGGTCGCGTAGCACTGGATGCCCTGCACGCCGTGCGCGGCGATCCAGTCGTGCAGGCTGGGCGGGAAGGCCTCGCCGGACACCAGCGCCTTGGTGAACCACGGCAGTTTCTGGCCCTTCTCTTCGGCCTTCTCCAGCAGGATCTTCAGGAAGCTCGGCGTGCCCGCGTAGCCGTCGGGCTTGAGGTCGACGATGGCTTCGAGCTGCTGCTCGGTCTGGCCCGTGCCGCCCGCGAAGATGGTGCAGCCCATGGCATGCGCGCCGCTTTCCATGATGGAGCCGGCCGGCGTCATGTGGTAGCTGAAGCTGTTGTGGATCAGCTCGCCGCTGCGAAAGCCCGCCGCATGCAGGGCCCGCGCGGTGCGCCAGTAGTCGCGCGCCTCGCCCTCGGGTTCGTAGATGGTGCCGGGGCTCGCGAAGATGCGCGGCATGCGCGGCCCGCGCACGATCGACGCAAAACCGCCGAAGGGGTCGTCGGCGCGGCGTGCCTTCTGCAGCTCGAGCAGTTCCGACTTGCGGGTGACAGGCAGCTTCGCGAGCGCTTCGCGCGAGGTGACGTCGGCGGGCTTCACGCCGTCGAGGATCTTCGTGAAGGCGGACGTTGCAGTCTGTGCCTGGGTGATCTGCCGGGGCAGCGCGGCCAGCAGGTCACGTTCGCGTTCGGCGGGGTCGCGGATTTCCAGTTGGTCGTAGTGGTCGTTCATGTCCGTACCCTTCGTCTATCGATTCGGTCGCTCTGGGGTGGGTACTTCAGGCCAACCAGCGCTTGCGGCGCTTGTAGCTCTTGACGTCACGGAAGCTCTTGCGGTCCGCGCCGCCTACGCCGAGGTAGAACTCCTTCACGTCCTCGTTCTCGCGCAGGCTCTTGGCCTCGCCGTCCATCACGATGCGGCCGTTCTCCAGGATGTAGCCGTAGTCGGCGTAGCGCAGCGCCATGTTGGTGTTCTGCTCGGCCAGCAGGAAGGTCACTTTTTCCTTGGTGTTCAGGTCTTTCACGATCTCGAACACCTCTTCCACGATCTGCGGCGCCAGGCCCATCGAGGGCTCGTCGAGCAGCACCATGGTCGGGTTGGCCATCAGCGCGCGGCCGATGGCGCACATCTGCTGCTCGCCGCCCGAGGTGTAGGCCGCCTGCGAGGTGCGGCGCGTCTTCAGGCGCGGGAAGTACGCGTAGACCTTTTCCAGCGTCTCCTGCACCGAGGCCTTGCCGTCGGTGCGCGTGTAGGCGCCGGTCATCAGGTTCTCTTCGATGGTCAGGTGGGCGAAGCAGTGGCGGCCTTCCATCACCTGGATCAGCCCGCGCTTGACCAGCTCGGCCGGCGACAGCGCCTCGATGCGCTCGCCGCGCAGCTCGATGGTGCCCTTGGTCACGGCGCCGCGTTCGCCCGCGAGCAGGTTGCTCACGGCGCGCAGCGTGGTCGTCTTGCCGGCGCCGTTGCCGCCGAGCAGCGCGACGATGCCGCTTTCGGGCACGGTCAGCGACACGCCCTTGAGCACGAGGATCACGTGGTTGTAGATGACCTCGATGCCGTTGACGTTGAGAAGGATCTTGGGTTCGCTCATGGTGTGGTCCGAAGCATTCGAAAGAACAACGACGCTGTTCTTTCAGATACCCGCTTGACCCACCGCCCTTCGGGGAACACCGCGGAACCGGCTTTGCCGGGCCGCTGGTGTTGCCCCCTGCAAGGGGGTGGGAGAAGCGACACGAAGTGCGCGCAGCCTGGGGGTTAGCTCAAGACTGGCAATCCGCGGCTTCGCGGCGGGTGAGCTTCTTCTCGCCGGCGTACTTGTCGGCAGCCGCCTTCACCATCGGCTTGATGATCTGGCTGTCGGCCTCGTACCAGTCGGACATGCCGCCCCACTTGGCGCCGTCCCAGGTATGCACGCGCGCCCAGGTCGAGCCCATGTGGTCCTGGCACGAGGTGCTCACCGGACGCATCACGCCCGAGAAGCCCAAGGCGTCGAGCTTCTTCTGGTCGAGCGCGAGGTTTTCCATGCCCCAGCGCACCTGCTCGCCGGTCATGACCTTGCCCTTGCCGAAGCGCTCCTGCGCACGACGCACGGCCTCGATGGTCAGCATCTGGATGATCACGCCGCGCGTGTAGAGCACCGAGCCCACTTCGTCCTTCGGACCCGTACCCTGGCCCTTGTCGTGCACCTGCTTGAGGATGTCCTGGATCACCTTGGGCTGCGTGCCCGAGGTGTTCAGCGCCAGCGCGTTGTAGCCCTTGGCGTTGGCGCCCACGTCCTTCACGTCGGGTTCGGCGCCGGCCCACCACACGCCGTACATCTTCTCGCGCGGGTAGCCCGTGGCCACGGCTTCCTTCAGGGCGGTGGAGTTCATCACGCCCCAGCCCCACAGCAGCACGAAGTCCGGACGCGACTGGCGCACCTGCAGCCAGGCCGACTTCTGTTCCACGCCGGGCGCGGTCACGGGGATCAGCGACAGCTCGAAGCCGTTCTGCTTGGCGCGCTCCTGCAGCAACGGGATCGGCTCCTTGCCGAACGGCGAGTCGTGGTACACGAGGGCGATCTTCTTGCCCTTGAGCTTGTCCATGCCGCCTTCTTTTTTGCCGATGTGCTGGATCAGGATGTCGGCCGCGGTCCAGTAGGAGCCCATGAGCGGGAAGTTCCACTTGAACACGCCGCCATCTTGCGAGGCCGACAGGCCGTAGCCCAGCGTGATGAGCGGGATCTTGTCGGTGGGCACCTTGTCGGTCAGCGCGAAGGTGATGCCGGTGGCCTGCGGGTCGAACAGCGTCACGCCCGGGCGGCCCTTCAGGCGCTCGTAGCATTCCACACCCTTGTCGGTGGCGTAGCCGGTTTCGCATTCCTCGTACGTGATCTTCACGCCGTTGATGCCACCGGTGGCGTTGATGTACTTGATGTAGTCCTGCTTGCCGTTGGCCCAGGGCGTGCCGTTGGGCGCGTAGGGGCCGGTGCGGTACACCAGCAGCGGGAAGAACTGTTCCTTGGCCTGGGCCTGCGCGAGCGAAGGCGCGAAGGCCGCGCCGAGGGTGCTGGCCACCAGGGCGGCGGTCAGAGCGAGCGATTTCAGTGTCATGCCTGTCTCCTTTTGTGGGCACCTCGGTGCCGGGTTTTTACGAACGAACAACAACAAACCAGAACCTGTCAGTGCGGGAAGGGCCACAGCCGCAGCTTTTCCTTGGCCGTGGACCACAGCCGCGCCAGGCCGTGCGGCTCCACGATCAGGAAGAACACGATCAGCGCGCCGAAGATCATGGTCTCCAGGTGCGAGGCCAATGCGGTCGAGATCGAGAAGCCCAACCACCCCGGCAGCTGGTTCAGGAAGAGCGGCAGCAGCACGATGAAGGCGGCGCCGAAGAAGCTGCCCATGATCGAGCCGAGCCCGCCGATGATCACCATGAACAGCAGCTGGAACGAGCGGTCGATGCTGAAGGCCGCCGGCTCCCACGCACCGAGGTGGATGAAGCCCCACAGCGCGCCGGCCACGCCGACGATGAAGCTGCTCACCGCGAAGGCCGTGAGCTTGGCGTACACCGGGCGGATGCCGATCACCGCGGCGGCCACGTCCATGTCGCGCATCGCCATCCACTCGCGGCCGATGGCGCTGCGCACCAGGTTCTTGGCGAGCAGGGCGAACACCACCACGAAGATCAGGCAGAACAGGTACTTCTGCACCGGCGACTCGATCGGCACGCCGAACACGTTCAGCCCCGCCACGCTCACCGAACCCGACGACGAGTTGTTGGTGAACCACTGGATGCGCAGGAAGGCCCAGTCGGTGAAGAACTGCGCGGCCAGCGTGGCCACCGCCAGGTACAGGCCCTTGATGCGCAGGCTCGGAATGCCGAACAGCACGCCGATCACCGTGGCGCACAGGCCGCCCAGCAGCAGCGAGGCGATGAGCGGCATGCCGTCGATGCGCACCTGGAAGTTGTAGGCCGCGTACGCGCCCACCGCCATGAAGGCGCCGGTGCCCAGCGAGATCTGGCCGCAGTAGCCGACCAGGATGTTGAGGCCGAGCGCCGCCAGCGACAGGATCAGGAAGGGCGTGAGGATGGCGCGCATCCAGTAGTCGGAGACGCCCATCGGCACCACGACGAACGCCACGAGCAGCAGCACGAGGATCGCCAGGCGGTCCTGCGCGATCGGGAAGATCTGTTGGTCGGCGCGGTAGCTCGACTTGAACTGGCCGTTTTCTCTGTAGAACATGTCAGACCCGATCGATGATCTTTTCGCCGAACAACCCTTGGGGCCGAACCAGCAGGAAGACCAGTGCAAGAACATAGGCAAACCAGATCTCGATGCCGCCACCGAGCATGGGGCCGAGATAGATTTCGGACAGCTTCTCGCCGACACCGATCAACAGGCCGCCGATGATGGCGCCGGGGATCGAGGTCAGCCCGCCGAGGATCACCACCGGCAGCGCCTTCAGCGCCACCAGCGAGAGCGAGAACTGCACGCCGAGCTTGGAGCCCCAGATGATCCCGGCCACCAGTGCCGAGAAACCGGCCACCGACCACACGATCACCCAGATACGCGACAGCGGAATGCCGATCGATTGCGCGGCCTGGTGGTCGTCGGCCACCGCGCGCAGCGCCCGGCCCGTGGCGGTCTTCTGGAAGAAGATGGCCAGCACCACCACCAGCGCGGCGGACACCAGTGCGGCGATCAGGTCTTCCTGGCTCAGCAGCAGGCCGCCCTGGAAGGTGCCTTCGAGCACCATCAGCGGTTCCTTGGGCATGCCCACGTCGATCTTGTAGATGTCGTTGCCGAAGATCGTCTGGCCCACGCCGTCGAGAAAGTAGGCGATGCCCAGCGTGGCCATCAGCAGCGTGATGCCTTCCTGGTTCACCAGCTTGCTCAGCGCCAGCCGTTCGATGAGCCAGGCCACCACGATCATCACGGCCATGGCCGCGATGAAGGCCAGGATGTTCGCGAGGATCTGGCTCTGGAAACCGAACCACTGCGGGAACCACTCGGCGAAGCGCGCCATGGCCAGCGCCGCGAACAGCACCATCGCGCCCTGCGCGAAGTTGAAGACGCCCGAGGCCTTGTAGATCAGCACGAAGCCGATCGCGATCAGCGAATACAGCATGCCGACCATGAGGCCGCCGAAAAGGGTTTCGAGGAAAAATCCCATGGTCAATGCTCCACGCCGAGGTATGCCCGGATCACGTCTTCGTTGTTCCGAACTTCATCCGGCGTGCCGTCGCCGATCTTCTTGCCGTAGTCCAGCACCACCACGCGGTCGGAGATGTCCATCACCACGCCCATGTCGTGCTCGATGAGCACGATGGTCGCGCCGAACTCGTCGTTCACGTCGAGGATGAAGCGGCTCATGTCCTGCTTTTCTTCCACGTTCATGCCGGCCATGGGCTCGTCCAGCAGCAGCACCTGCGGCTCCATCGCCAGCGCGCGGCCGAGGTCGACGCGCTTTTGCAGGCCGTAGGGCAGGCGGCCCACCGGCGTCTTGCGGTGCGCCTGGATTTCCAGGAAGTCGATGATGTGCTCGACGAACTCGCGGTGCTGCAGCTCTTCGCGTTCGGCCGGGCCCCAGCGCAGCGCCTGTGCGAACAGGCCGCTCTTCATCTTGAGGTTGCGCCCGGTCATGATGTTGTCGAGCACGCTCATGCCCTTGAACAGCGCCAGGTTCTGGAAGGTGCGCGCCACGCCCATCTCGGCCACCTGGCGCGAGTTCATGTGCTTGAAGGTCTGGCCGCGGAAGGTGATGGAGCCCTGCTGCGGCCAGTACACGCCGTTGATGCAGTTCAGCATCGAGCTCTTGCCCGCGCCGTTGGGGCCGATGATGGCCCGCACCTCGTGCTCGCGCACGTTGAAGCTGATGTCGGTCAGCGCCTTCACGCCGCCGAAGCTCAGGCTGATGTTCTGGACGTCGAGGATGACGTCGCCAATCTTTCGGTTGCTCATGCAGCGGCCTTCACGATGGGGAAGGTCTTGGCGTCGTTGATCTTCAGCGTGGCGCTGACAACCCCCGTGCGTCCGTCCTCGAACTTGACCTGGGTCTCGATGTACTGCGCGGTCTTGCCGCCGTACAGCGCATCGACCAGCACGGCGTATTTCTCGGCGATGAAGCCGCGGCGCACCTTGCGCGTGCGGGTCAGCTCGTCGTCGTCGGGGTCGAGCTCCTTGTGCAGCACGAGGAAGCGCGCGATCTGCGTCTCGCCCATACCGTCCTCGGCCGCGAGGTCGGCGTTGACTTTGGCGATGCACTCGGCCACCAGCGTCAGCACCTCGGGCTTGCCGGCCAGGTCCACATAGCCGCCGTAGGCCAGGCCGCGGCGCTCGGCCCAGTTGCCGACCGCCTCGAAGTCGATGTTGATGAAGGCGCAGACCTCGTCGCGGCCGTTGCCGAAGCACACGGCCTCCTTGATCTGCGGGAAGAACTTGAGCTTGTTCTCGATGTAGTTGGGCGCAAAGATCGCGCCGCCCACGAGCCGGCCCACGTCCTTGGCGCGGTCGATGATGCGCAGGTGGCCTTCGCTGTCGAGCACGCCCGCGTCGCCGGTGTGGAAGTAGCCATTGGCGTCGAGCACCTCGGCCGTGGCGTCGGGGCGCTTGTAGTACTCCTTGAGCACCGACACGCCGCGCACCAGCACCTCGCCGTCGTCGGCGATCTTCAGTTCGATGCCCGGCGCGGCGGTGCCGACCGTCTGCAGCTTGACCTTGCCGTCCTGCTGCAGGCACACATACGCGCAGGTCTCGGTCTGGCCGTAGAACTGCTTGAGGTTCACGCCGATGGAGCGGTAGAAGCGGAACAGGTCGGGCCCGATGGCCGCGCCGGCCGTGTAGGCCACGCGGATGCGGCTCATGCCCAGCACGTTGCGCAGCGGGCCGTAGATGAGCAGGTTGCCCAGGCTGTACATGAAGCGGTCGCCGGTGCTCACCGGTGCGCCGTTCAGGATGTCGGCGCCCACGCGCTGCGCCAGCGCCATGAACTTCGCATACAGCCAGCGCTTGGGCGCGGCCGCGTCTTCCATGCGGATCGACACGGCCGTGAGCAGGCCTTCGAAGGTGCGCGGCGGGCCGAAGTAGTAGCTCGGGCCGATCTCGCGCATGTCGTTCATCACCGTCTCGGCCGACTCGGGACAGTTGAGCGTGAAGCCGCCCACCAGCCACTGCGCCACCGAGAACAGGTGGTCGCCCACCCACGCCATCGGCAGGTAGCTCATGATGTTGTCGCCGGGGCCGAGCTTGTCGGTCTCGACGCCGCCGCGCCCTGCCGCGATGAAGCTGGCGTGCGTCTGGCACACGCCCTTGGGGCGGCCGGTGGTGCCCGAGGTGTAGAGGATCACGCCGACGTCGCTGGCCTCGCCGCTGGCCACGGCGCGGTCGTAGTAGCCGGCGTTGGCCTTGTCGAAGGCCCGGCCCAGCTCGCGCAGCTGCTCGTAGCTCATGAGCCCCGGCTGCTCGTAGTGGCGCAGGCCCTTGGGGTCGTCGTAGATGATGTGGCGGATGCCCTGCTGCTGGCCCTCCTGGCCTTGCTGCAGCTCGCGGCACTCGAGCAGCTTGTCGACCTGCTCCTGGTCTTCGACGATGACGAACTCGATGCTCGCGTCGTTCAGCATGAAGACCATCTCGCTGGCGACCGCGTCCTGGTACAGCGGCACGGGCACGCCGCGCAGGCTCTGCGCGGCGAGCACGGCCATGTACAGGTGCGGTCGGTTGGCACCGACGATCGCAAGGTTGTCGAAGGCCTTGAAGCCAAGGCTTGCCAGACCGCAGGCCATCTCGCGCACTTCCTGCGCCACGGCGTTCCAGGTCCAGGTTTGCCAGATGCCAAGGTCTTTTTCGCGCACGGCGGGAGCCTCGGGACGGGCCTCGGCATGCGCGAGCAGCAGACGGGGGAAGGTGGGGGCGGTGGTTTGCACAGTGGCCGGATCGTAGGTCCCACTTTGACGCCCGGTTGTCGTTCCAACGACAATCCTAGGGACACTACTCCCCGGAGTTTCCCGATGCCTCCTGGCAACCTCAACCCACAGAACGTGCTCGGCGGTTCCATCAAGGACCGCGTGCGCCCCGCCAATGCGGCTGAACTCGACGGTATTCCGTGGCTGCCCACGCTCACGCCCGCCGAGCGCCGCCGCGCCGAGGCCACGCTCGTGGTCGGCGAGGCCGAGCCCGGCGACCTGGTGTGCCGCGTCGGGCGTTCGCCCACCTACTGGTTCGGCGTGGTCGAGGGGCTCCTGAAGATGAGCAACGACAACGCCGACGGCGGCTCGGTCACCTACACCGGCGTGCCGCCCGGCGGCTGGTTCGGCGAGGGCACGGTGATGAAGCGCGAGCCCTACCGCTACAACATCCAGGCGCTGCGCCGCAGCCTCGTGGCGGGGCTGCCGATCGAGAGCTTCCACTGGCTGCTGGACCACTCCATCGGCTTCAACCGCTTCGTGATGAACCAGCTCAACGAGCGGCTGGGCCAGTTCATCGCGGCGCTGGAGATCGACCGCCTGAACAACCCCGACGCGCGCGTGGCGCGCAACCTGGTGTCGCTGTTCAACCCGGTGCTGTACCCCGGCGTGGGTGAGGTCTTGCGCATCACGCAGCAGGAACTGGCGTACCTTGTCGGCCTGTCGCGCCAGCGCGTGAACGAGGCGCTCAATGCGCTGTCGGCGCAGGGGCTGATCCGCGTGGAGTACGGTGGGCTGCGCGTGCTCGACCTGCCGGGCCTGCGCGCCACCGCGATGTCCAGCCGCAAGAACAACAGCACCTCGAACTGAAAGAAAAAAACATGGCCCTCTCCGACCACCTGCAGATCGTTCCCGCCGACGCCCAGGCGAGCTTTCTGCCGCCGCAGCAGCAACAGGCCACGCAGGCCCGCAACGAGGAAGACGACGGCCCGACGCTGGAAGAAGCCATCGACCGCGCCGAGGCCTTGGGCGAACAGATCGACGCGCTCAACGAGATCCTGGCGCGCCCGCTCAAGGACATCCTGGCCGACCGCGAGAAATCGGAAGAAGCCGCGCTGGCCTGGGACCGCTTCGGCGCGATGTGGATGCTGTCGCAGCGCGCCATGCGCCGCGTCGCACTCGACCTGGCGGCGCAGCTCGGCGTGAGCGAGGAAGAGGTCGTGGCGCGCGCCATGGCGAACGCCAATGCGGTGCTCAACGGCGCGGACGAGGTCGACCTCGGCGGCTCCATCGCACCGGCGCAGCTGCAGCACATCGCCCGCCACCGCAACTTCCTGCGCGCCCAGTTCCGTACCGGCTGACGCGCGTGGCCTTTCGATATCCCTTAGCCTTGCGGCCTTCTCCTGCTCCCACACCACCATGACCACCTCCGCCTCTTCCCACCTCACCGTCATCACCGGCGCCTCGCGCGGCCTGGGCCGTGCCATGGCCGAACAGCTGCTGCAGGCCGGCCACACGGTGCTCGGCATTGCGCGCAAGTCCTCGCCCGAACTGGCCGAAGCCCCCAAGGCGACCGGCGCTGAACTGACGCAATGGGAGCAGGACCTGTCCGACCCGGTCGCCGCCGCGGCGCGCCTGTCGGACTGGCTGCGCACGCTGGACGGCCAGCGCTTCGACAGCGTCACGCTCATCAACAACGCCGGCACCGTCGGCAACCCCGCGCCGTTGTCGCGCGCCGTGCCGGCCGAGCTGGCGCAGGCCCTGCGCATCGGGCTCGAAGCGCCGATGCTGCTCACGGCTGCTTTCCTCGGCGGCACGCGCGAATGGCGCGGCGCGCGCAAGGTGCTGAACATCTCGTCGGGCCTGGGCCGCAACGCCCTGGGCAGCCAGGCGCCGTACTGCGCGGCCAAGGCCGGCATGGACCATTTCTCGCGCGCCGTGGCGCTCGAAGAGGTGCATGCGCCGAACGGCGCGCGCATCGTGTCGCTGGCGCCCGGCATCATCGACACCGACATGCAGGTGCAGCTGCGCGGCGCTTCGGCCGAACAGTTTCCGGACCGCACGCGCTTCGTGAGCATGAAGGAAGAAGGCCGGCTCGACAGCCCCCAGAGCGCCGCGGCCAAGGTGCTCGCCTACCTGGCGCGCGCGGACTTCGGCAGCAACCCCGTGGCCGACGTGCGCGACCCGGCCTGAGCACGGCGACCACATCATGGCCACCGCAAAGTCCATCGACACCGTCGAATACAAGCTCTTCCCGTCGCCGAGGAACGTGCACCGCATCGTCTTCGAGCACCAGGTGTTCGTGCCGTACCCGTACGCGCTGATCGTGATGGACGAGTTCTATTTCAAGGGCCGCTACAGCCTGTTCTCGGCCTGCCGCATGAGCGACGGGAAGATGGGGCAGGTGGCGACGTTCGAGGATGCGGCGGACGTGGAGATCTTCAATACGAAGTTCGTGCCTGATTGAGCTCGCCCCCAGGCTTTGCGCACTTCGTGTCGCTTCGCCAACCCCCTGCCGGGGGCAACACCAGCGGCCCGGCAAAGCCGGTTCCGCGGTGTTCCTGGTATGAAAACCCCTCTTACTCGATCGTCGCGCCCGAGGCCTGCACGATCCCCTTCCACTTCTCGTAGTCGGTCTTCAGCAGCGTGCCGAACTGCTCCGGCGTCATGCTCTGCGGCTCCGCGCCCTGGGCAATGATGGCCGCCTTCATTTCAGGCGTGGCCAGCAGCTTGTTGACTGCCGCATTCAGCGTGGTGACGATGTCCTTGGGCGTGCCGGCCGGCACGAACACGCCGTACCAGGTGCTCACGTCGAAGTCCTTGTAGCCCAGCTCGGCCACGGTGGGCGTGTCGGGCAGCGAGGTGCTGCGCTTGGCGGAGGTGACCGCCAGCGGGCGCAGCTTGCCGGCCTTGATCTGCGCCATGGCCGAAGGCACCGACGACACCATCAGGTCGACGTTGCCCGCGAGCACGTCCATCATGGCCGCGTTGGAGCCCTTGTAGGGCACGTGGCGCATCTTGATCTTGGCCGCGCCGTTGAAGATCTCGCCGGCCAGGTGGATGGTGGTGCCGTTGCCCGGCGAGCCGTAGGTGATGGTGTCGGGCGCGGCGCGCGCGGCCTTCACCACGTCGTCCAGCGTCTTGAACTTCGAGTTGGCCTGCGTGACGATCACCACGGGCGTGTAGGCCACGTGGGCCACGGCCGTGAGGTCCTTCACCGGGTTGTAGCTCAGGCTCTTGTAGAGCCAGGGCGCGACGACCATGTTGTCCTTCTGGCCCATCACGATGTCGTAGCCCGTGGGCGTGGCGCGCGCGGCCTCGGCGATGCCGATGGTGCCGCCGGCGCCCGCGCGGTTGTCGGGCACCACGGTCCAGTGGTTGGCCTCGGTGAGCTTCTGCGCGACCAGGCGCGCCAGGATGTCGGTGCCGCCGCCGGGCGGGAAGGGCACGACCATGCGGATGGGCTTGGCGGGGTAGGCGGCGGTCTGGGCGTGGGCCGGGGCGGTGGCCGCCACGGCGGTGAAGGCCAGCGCGAAGGCCAGCGGACGGAGGAAGTTCGATGGGGTCATGGGGGCATTGTCTCGTTCTGGGGGCAGGGGGGATGCAGTCTGCCGGAAGTGCCGGCGCGGGGTTTTCGCGGTTCGCGATGGCCCTCGTCTCGGCTGGAGGGGGCAGAACGCGGGGCGGTGCGTACTTTCGGACGCCTTGACATGCCGCGAGGCGAGTCGAATACTCCACCAAATGGTTGAGTATTTCTGGCTCGCCCGGCGCTCGGCGGCTTCCGGGCGCCCATCCTCTTTGCAGGAGGCACCCATGCTCGGACACATCAATGCAGTGGCCAACCTGGCGGTGAAAGACCTCGCCGTGGCCCGACGCTTCTACGAAGACACGCTCGGCCTCGCGCAGGTCGATGCCGAAGGCGACGAGGTCGTCGTCTACCGCAGCGGCAACACGCGGCTCAATGTCTACCGCTCGGCCTTCGCGGGCACCAACCAGGCCACGGCCGTGACCTGGTCGGTCGACGGCGACATCGAGCGCCTCGTGGCCGAGCTCAAGGCCAAGGGCGTGCGCTTCGAGCACTACGACATGCCCGGCACCACGCTCGCGGGCGACATCCACGTCATGGGCGACATGAAGGTCGCGTGGTTCAAGGACCCGGACGGGAACATCCTGAACCTCATCAACGTCTGAGTCGCCCCTGTCCATCCGGCATCCCCCGTTTGGGGGAAGCCAAGGGCGACGCGCTGCGGACAATCCCTCCTGCCATGCACCGGCCTGGCATGGAGGAGTCACCACATGCGCGCACCGCCGCCCGAGAAGCCAACGTCCGAGCCATTCGCACACCCCGAGCGCGTCGCAGTCATCGCCATCCACGGCGTGGCCGACCAGAAGGCCGGCGACACGGCCCGCGCCATCGCCTCGCTGATGCTCAACCACCCCGGCCCCGGCGCGACCTACCGCCAGGCCGACTGCGACAGCCACCTCCTGCCGGTGCCGCCGCTGACCTCGATGGTGCAGCAGCGCACGGGGCATCAGGACAAGAACGAGAAGGCCGCCACGGAAGGCGGCGCCGCGCAGAAGGCCTACGTGCCGCCCGTGCGCAAGGCAATGCGGCAGTCAAAGACCTCGGACTTCAGCGCCGACGACTGGATCTCGACCGCCGAGGCCGACGACGCGGGCGTGGTGCGCGCCGCCAAGGGGCGCGGGCCGCTCACCCCGCGCGAGCTGAAGCGGAGCAACCCCGACATCGCCTTCAGCGACTACCTGCTGTTCAAGTCGCAGCGCGCCGAGCCCGACCACGAGGCCTACGAGGCCACGCGCGTGCGCATGACGCGCGACGCCACCGATGCCCACGGGCAGCCGGTGCAGCAGCGCATCGACGTGCACGAGATGTACTGGGCCGACCTGTCGCGCCTGCCGGGCTCGGTGGCGCGCATCGTCGCCGAGCTCTTCACCATCGTGTTCCGCCTCTCGCAGCTGGGCCGCGACGCGGTGGACCGTGCCGCCGAAGCCGCCGGCGTGAACAGGAAGCCCCGCCCGCCCGGCGCGCGGCGCTGGGCCTGCCTGGCCTCGCTGCAGACCGCGCTCGACTGGGCCTTTGCCAACCTGCTGGCGAACCTCTTCCTGCAGCTGCTGCTGGTCGGGCTGGTGATCGCGGGGCTCGGCGGACTGGCGCGGGTCGAGCCCGCGCCCCATGCGTTGTCGCTCACCGAACTGCTGCGCCGGGTGCTGGCCGTGGCGGTGCCGGTGCTGGCGATCTGGTGGTACTGCTACCAGGCGCGCACCCAGGCTTCCTCGCGGATCGTGGTGGGCCTGTACGCGCTGCTGGCGGGCTGGTTCCTGTGGGCGCTGGTGCCCGCGCACTGGGTGGTCGGCGTGGCCTGGCTGGCGCTGCTCGCCGCGCTGGCCGACCGCGCCCTGCGCATCGCGCGCGACCGCTTTCCGGCGGCGCGCACCTGGGGGCTGGGGCTGATGGCGCTGACCGCGGCGGCGCTGCTGGTGCACGTGGCGATCAACGCCTCGGCCGCGGGCGCCACGGACGACCTGCGCCACTGGGTGCGTGCCGGCATGCGGGTGGTCGAGTACCTGCTGCTGGGCGTCGTGGCCTGGTGGGGCGTGGCCGGCGTGCTGCTCATCGCCTGGCTGCTCGCCGGGGAGACGGTGCCCGACCGCGGCGCCGCCGCGCGCGCCAGCATCGCCACGGGGCGGCTGGGGCTGTTCGTGTCGGTGGCGGCGTTCGTGGCGCTGTCGATGGTGTCGTGGGCCGTGCTGACGAACCTCGTGGAGCTCGGCGCGAAGGACGTCGACTACGCGCCGTTCTGGTTCGGCAAGGACGTCTACTGGGCCGACGGCGCGAACTTCCTGCACAGCCGCTACGAGAAGAGCACGCAGGCCTTCGCCTTGACTGCCGGCCTCACGCTGTCGCTGCTGGCCTACCTGGTGGCGGTGCTGGTGCCCAGCCTGTTCGCCGAGCTCAAGGTGGCCTTCGGCACCTCGCAGGGCCTGGGCCGCTGGCTCGGCGCGGGCTACCGGCGGCTGGACCGCTTCGTCGCCGTGCTGACCAGCGCCAGCGTGGTGGTCGCCTTCGCGGTGGCCCTGTTGCTGGTGCTCAAGCAGTGCAATGTCTCGGTCGGCGGGTGGATCGACGATGCCGTGATCTGGGTGTCGGCGCTGTCACAAAGCGGCCTCAAGCCGCTGATCTTCACCGCCGCCACGCTGGCCGCCGCCGTCTCGCTGCTCGGCGGTTTTCTCACCCGCACCGTGCCGGGCCTGCGCATGCCGCTCGACGTGGCGCTGGACGTCGACGGCCACTTCCGCGAGTTCCCGCGCCGCGCCATCCCGCGCGCGCGCATCTTCTCGCGCTACGTGTCGCTGCTGGAGCACGTGGCGGCGCAGGGCTACGACCGCATCGTGATCGTGGCCCACAGCCAGGGCACGGTGATCTCGACCGAGCTGCTGCGCTACCTGCAGTTCCGCGCCGCGCAGCAGGTCGATGCGCGGGTGACCGACCTCTGGGCGGCGCTCAACAAGAGCCGCCTGCTGCTGCTCACCGCCGGCTGCCCGCTGCGCCAGCTGTATGCGGCGCGCTTTCCGCACCTCTACGGCTGGGTGACGGCGGAAGACGCGAACGGCGGCGGGCCGAGCGCGGCCCAGGTCGGCGTGGCCCGCTGGGTCAACCTCTACACGGCCGGCGACTATGTCGGGCGCTGGCTCTGGGGCGCAGACGACAAGCCGTACGAGCAGGTGACGACGCCGCCGGCCTGGTGCGTCGCGGCCGAGCACGAGGCCTGCCTCGGCCTGGGCGCCCACACCCACTATTTCGACCTCGACCAGGCGCACGTGGCGCGCTGGATCGACTGGATGGTGACGGCGCGCCCATGAAAAAGCCGGCCCGCAGGCCGGCTTTTCTTCATGCCGAAAGCGCGGGCTTCAGCCGAAGTTCTTGGCCACGAAGTCCCAGTTCACCAGCTTGGCCAGGAAGGTCTCGACGAACTTCGGGCGCAGGTTGCGGTAGTCGATGTAGTACGCGTGTTCCCACACGTCCACCGTCAGCAGCGCGGTGTCGGCGGTGGTCAGCGGCGTGCCGGCGGCGCCGGTGTTCACGATGTCCACCGAACCGTCGGCCTTCTTCACGAGCCACGTCCAGCCCGAACCGAAGTTGCCCACGGCCGACTTCACGAAGGCTTCCTTGAAGGCGTCGTAGCTGCCCCACTTGGCGTCGATGGCCTTGGCCAGCGCGCCCGTCGGTGCGCCGCCGCCTTGCGGCTTCATGCAGTTCCAGAAGAAGGTGTGGTTCCAGATCTGGGCGGCGTTGTTGTAGATACCGCCGCTGGACTTCTTGACGATCTCCTCGAGCGTCATCGCTTCGAACTCGGTGCCCTTTTGCAGGTTGTTCAGGTTCACCACGTAGGCGTTGTGGTGCTTGCCGTGGTGGAACTCGAGCGTTTCCTGCGAGTACTCGGGGGCCAGCGCGTCGATGGCGTACGGCAGCGGGGGAAGGGTGTGTTCCATGGTGGAGCCTTTCTTTCTAGTTGGTGGATAAAGACAAAAGAGGGTGCCTCAGGCGCGGGCCTTGGGCACGATGCGGTAGGCGCAGCGCCGTGCGCCCGCGAGCACGTGCTCGACACGGCTCACGTCGGCCTCGGGCCCCAGCACCTCGTCGAAGAGCTGCAGCTCGCTGCGGCAAAAGCCGGTGCAGGCCTGCGCCGCGGTGCAGATGGGGCAGTGGTTCTCGATGAAGAGAAAACCGTCGCCCTCGGCCCGGTACTCGGCCATGTAGCCCTCGCGGCTGCGGATGTCCGCGAGCCGTTCGAGCCGCGCCTCGAGGTTGCGCGCGCCGCGCATGGCCTCGGTGTAGGTGGCGCGCATGGTGGCTTCGCGCGCGCCGATGAGCTGGTCCATGCCCTTTTCGCCGAACACGCTGATCACGGCGCTGATCATCTGCACCGTCATCTCGGCGTGCGTGTCGGGAAAGCGCCGGTGGCCCTCGCCGGTGAGCCGCCAGATCTGGGTGGGGCGGCCGCGGCCGCTGGAGCGGCTCTCGGCGTCCACCAGCCCTTCGGTCTCGAGCTTGGACATCTGCTGGCGCACCGCCTCGACCGTCACGTGGAGCACCTTGGCGATGTCGGGGATGCCGAGCGCGCCGCGGGTCTTCAGCGTGGAGAGGATGCGGTCTGCCGGCTGGTGCGGCATCCAGGTGGGCTTGGTGGCATCGGGGGCGGACATGGCAGCTTCGGTCGTGGGGGAAAACAGCGTCATTGTCAGGTGGTTGGCCCTCCCTTCGCATCTGTGGGCGCTTGCCACCCTCCGCCCAGTGCTTTGTAAAGCGCGACGAGGCTGGTGAACGAGGCCGTTTCGGCCTCGGCCACGGCATCCTGCGCGCGCAGCAGGGTGCGCTGCGCGTCGAGCACGCTCAGGTAGGGTGCGGCGCCTTCGCGGTAGCGCACTTCGGCCAGTTCGGCGGCGCGGCCGCTGCGGGCCGAGGCCTCCAGCAGCCGCTGCAGGCGCAGCTGGTTCTGGCCGTAGCCGGTGAGGGCGCTTTCGACGTCCTCGATGGCGCGCAGCACGGTCTGTTCGTAGACGGCGCGCTCGCCCTCGGCACGGGCCTCGGCGCCGCGCAGGCGGGCCTTGACCGAGCCCAGCCGCAGCGCAGGCCAGCTCACGCCGGGCGTGACGCTGAAGGCGCGGCTCGACGAACTGCCCAGGTCGGCACCGCGCAGCGCGATGAAGCCCAGGAAGCCGCCGATGTCGACGCGCGGGTACAGCTCGGCCGTGGCCGCGCCCACGTCGGCGGTGCTGGCGGCCAGGCCGCGCTCGGCGCGCAGCACGTCGGGGCGGCGGCGTAGCAGTTCGCCCAGGTCACCGATGGGCAGGCGCTTGTCGAGCACGCGCAGCGGGTGCGGCTGCAGCATCGGCGTCAGCTCGGCCGGGCGCAGGCCCGCCAGCACGGCGACGCGGTGCGCGGCCTGGCGGCGCGTGGTCTCGAGCGCGGGCAGCTGGCTCTCGGTGCTGGCCAGGTTGGCCTGCGCGCTTGCCAGGTCGCCTTCGAGGCCGCGCCCGGTGCGCACCTGCGCCTCGGTCACGCGCAGGCTCTGGCGCAGGCTCTCGAGGGTGCGCTGCGTCACGGCCAGGCGCTGCTCGGCGCCACGCATCTCGTAGTAGTTGCGCGCCAGTTCGGCCACGGCCACGATGCGCACCTGCGCGAGGTCGGCCGCGCTGGCCTGGGCGCGCGCGGTGGCGGCTTCGTCCAGGCGCTGCAGTCGGCCGAACAGGTCGATCTCCCAGCCGGCGTCGAAGCCCGCGCGGCTGCTTTGCGCCAGCGTGCGCGCATCGGCCGGCACGCCGTTGCCCTGCGCGATGCTGCGCGTCTTGCTGGCGCCCAGCGTCACCACGGGCAGGCGGTCGAGCTCGGCTTCGGTCTGCATCGCACGCGCTTCCAAGAGCCGCGCGTGGGCGATGCGGATGTCGTGGTTGCCGGCCAGCGCACGCTCGACGAGCGCGTCGAGTTGCGGGTCGTCGAGCTGGCGCCACCAGTCGCGCTGCACCGCATCGGGCGCGAACAGCGCGCGCTCGGGGGCGGCGATGGCCACCGGCGCATCGTTCGGCGCGGCGTACTTCGGCCCCACCGCACAACCGGCCAGCACCAGCAGGCTGAGGGCGAACGGTGCGGCGTAGGAGAAGGGTCTTCTTGTCGTCATGGTCATGCTCCCGGTGTCTCAGACGGTGTCGCCGGCAGGCTCGCGCGCCACGAGCGCCTCGAGTTCGGCGGCGCGCTGCGAGCGGCCCACCGTGCGGTGGTCGCGTGCCAGCAGCGTGTACATGGTGGGCAGCACGAACAGCGTGAACAGCGTGCCCACCAGCATGCCGACCACGATCACCAGGCCGATGCTGAAGCGGCTGTTGGCGCCCGCGCCGCTGGCGAACAGCAGCGGCACCAGGCCCACCACCATCGCGGCCGTGGTCATCAGGATCGGGCGCAGCCGGATGCGCGCGGCCTGCTCGATGGCGGCGCGGCGCTCCAGGTTCAGGCGTTCCTGGATCTCGTTGGCGAACTCCACCATCAGGATGCCGTGCTTGCTGATGAGCCCGATGAGCGTCACCAGCCCGATCTGCGTGTAGATGTTGATGGTGGCAAAGCCCAGCGCCAGCGGCACCAGCGCGCCGCAGATCGACATCGGCACGCTGACCAGGATGATCAGCGGGTCGCGCAGGCTTTCGTACTGCGCGGCCAGCACCAGGTAGATCACCACGATCGCGAACACGAAGGCCATCACCAGCGCCGAGCCTTCCTGCGTGAACTGGCGCGCGTCCGACTGCCAGTCGTAGCTGAAGCCGGCCGGCAGCTTCTTCGCCTCTTCGCTGAGGAACGCCACGGCGTCGCCCATGGTCACGCCCGGCATCGGAATGGCCTGGAAGGTGGCGGCGTTGAGCTGGTTGAACTGCGTGAGCTTGTTGGGCCCCACGCTGGTCGACAGCTGCACCAGGTTGGCCAGCGGCACAGGCTGGCCGCTCGCGCTCTTCACGAAGTAGCGCGACAGGGCCTCGGCCGTGAGCCGCTGGTCACGCGGCGACTGCGGAATCACGTCGTACGAGCGCCCGTCCATGCCGAAGCGGTTGACGTAGTTCTCGCCCACCAGCACGGCCAGCGTGTCGCCGATGGCCTTCATGGTCACGCCCATGCTGTTGGCCTTGGCGCGGTCCACGCGCACCTCGGTCACGGGGTTGTTGAACTCCAGGTCGCTGTCGACCACGGCGAACTTGCCGCTCTCGCGCGCCGCCTTCTTCAGCGTTTCCATCGCCTCGAACACGCTGCGATGGTCGCCCGCGCTGCGGATCACCATCTGCACCGGAAGCCCACCGGTCGAACCGGGAAGCGACGGCAGCTGAAAGGCGAACACGCTGCTGCCCTCGACCTCGTTCATGCCGCCCTGCACGTCGCCCTGGATCTGGTCGGCGTTGCGCTGGCGAGCGTTCCAGTCGGACAGCTGCACGCCGCCGATGCTGTTGGACACGCCGTCCGAGCCGTTGATGAGCCAGCGGCCGGTGTTCTCGGGCAGCTTGGCCAGCACCTCGTCCCACTTCTGGCCGAACTTCTCGACGTAGTCGATGTTGGCGTGCTGCGGCGACTTGATGACGGTCATCACCATCGCCTGGTCTTCGCCCGGCGCCAGCTCGCGCTGCGCCGCGTTGTACAGGAAGGGCAGGCTCACGAGCACCGCTGCCGCCAGCAGGCCCGTGACCCAGCGGTGGTGCAGCGACACGTCGAGCAGCCGTCCGTAGGCCGTGGCCAGCTTGTGGAAGAAGGCCTCGGCATAGCGCGCCATGCGGCCCGCCGTGGCATCTTGCGGCAGCAGGAACGAGCTCATCACCGGCGACAGCGTGAGCGCGATCACGCCCGACACCACCACCGCGCCCGCCAGCGTGAAGGCGAACTCCTTGAAGAGCGACCCCGTGAGCCCGCCCATGAGGCCGATGGGCGCGTACACCGCGGCCAGCGTGAGCGTCATCGCGATCACCGGGCCGGCCACTTCGCGCGCGCCGATCAGTGCGGCCTGCACGCGCGACTTGCCTTCCTCGATGTGGCGGTGCACGTTCTCCACCACCACGATGGCGTCGTCCACCACCAGGCCGATGGCCAGCACCATCGCCAGCAGCGTGAGCAGGTTGATGCTGAAGCCGAACAGCAGCATCAGCGCCGCCGCGCCCAGCATCGACAAAGGAATCGTCACCACCGGAATGAGCACCGCGCGCAGCGAGCCCAGGCACAGGAAGATCACCAGCACCACGATGGCGATGGCTTCGAGCAGCGTCTTTTGCACCTCGTCGATCGAGGCCTCGATGAAGCGCGCGAGTTCGAAGGGCAGCTGCACCTCCACGCCCGGCGGCAGGTTCTGCTTGATGCCGGGCAGCAGGTCGCGGATGCGCTTCACGATCACCAGCGGGTTGCCGTTGGGCGCGGCCTGCAGGCCGAGGTAGATGGCCTTGTCGCCGTCCATCGTGGCGCTGCTGTCGGCACTCGCCGCGCCCAGCTCCACCGTGGCCACGTCGCCCAGGCGCACGATGGCATCGCCGTCGCGCTTGATGACCATGTCGCGGAACTCCGCCACGTTCACCAGGTCGGTGTTCACGCGGATGTTCGACACCACGTACAGGCCCTTCACCTGCCCGGGTGCGGCCTGCACGTTGTTCTGGCGCAGCGCGTCGGCCAGCTCGCCGGCCGAGATGCCGCGCGCGGCCATGCGGTTGGCGTCCAGCCACACGCGCATCGCCAGCGTCTGCCCGCCCGACACCTCGACGCCCGAGACGCCCTCGATCGACGCGAACTGCGGCTGCACCACGCGCGAGAGGTAGTCGGTGAGCTGCGGCACGGGCATGGTCTTGCTCGAGAAGCCCACGTAGGCGACGGCCGTGGCCTCGCCCGCCGACTTGAGGATCACCGGGTCGAAGGCCTCGGCCGGCAGCCGGTACTTCACCTGGCTGACCTGCGCCATCGCCTGCGTGAGCGCCTGGTTGGCGTCGGCGTTGAGCTTCATGCGCACGCTGATCACGCTGCGCCCGAGCGTGGACGACGACGAAAGGTAGTCGACGTTCTCGATGGTCGCCACCGCCTGCGCGATGGGCTGCGTGACGAAGCCCTGCATCAGCTCCGGCGAGGCGCCGGGGTACTGCGTGGTGATGGTGAGCGTGGTGCTCTCGGTGAGCGGGTACTGGCGCACCGGCAGGTCGACCAGCGCGCGCGCGCCGAGCAGCAGGATGAGCGTGCTCACCACCAGCGCCAGCACGGGCCGGCGCACGAAGAGGTCGGTGAACTTCATGACTTCGCGTCCTGCAGGGCCAGCGTGTCCTTCGCGGCCGGGGCCACGGCGGCGCCGTTGTACAGACGCAGCTGGCCCGAGGTGACGACCTGTTCACCGGCCTTCAGGCCTTGCTCGACCACGACCAGGCCGTCTTGCCGCTCGCCGGTCTTCACGAACACCTGCTGCACCGAGAAGCCGTCGCCCTTCTCGCCGGCGCGCACCACGAACACCGAGTCGCCGTGCGTGCTGTAGGTGATGGCGGTTTCAGGCACCGCGATGGCGTCGGCGCGCGCGGGCAGCGCCACCTTGGCGTTGACGTACATGCCGGGCGTGAGCGCGCCATCGGCGTTGTCGACCGTGGCCTGCAGCCGCACGGTGCGCGTGTCGCTGCCGATCATGGGCTCGATGGCGCTGAGCTTGGCGGGGAACACGCGGCCCGGGTAGGCATCGACCGCGAGCGCCACCGCCTGGTTGCGCCGCAGCGCCGGCAGCGCGTTCTCGGGCAGCGTGAGGTTGGCGAACAGCGTGCGCGCATCGGTGAGCGACACCAGCGCATCGCCGGCGCGCACGAACTGGCCGAGGTTGACCTTGCGGATGCCCAGCACACCGTCGAACGGCGCCCGGATGTGCTTCTGCTCGATGAGCGCCTGCACGCGGCGCAGCTCGCCGCTGGCCTGGTCGAAGGCGGCCTGCGCCTGTTCCATCTGCTCCTGCGTGGCGGCCTGCTGCGGCAGCAGGCGGCGCGTGCGTTCGAGCAGGGCCCTGGCATTGGCCTGCTGGGCGCGCAGCCGTTCGAGGTCGCCCTGCTCGGGCGCGTCGTTCAGCTGCACCAGCAGCTGGCCGGCACGCACCTGCGCGCCCGGCGTGAAGAGGATCTTCGCGACCCGTCCCTCCACCTCGGCCGGCACCTCGACCTGCCGGTTGGCCTCCAGCGTGCCGATGCCGCCGAGAAAGCGCGCCATCTCGGTCTGCCGCGCGGGGGCCACCGCCACCTTGGCCGGCGGCATGGCGCCGCCCTGTGCATGGGCCGGCTGGAATTTCGCCACGAGCCCGTAGCCCGCCGCGCCCAGCACCGCGACCGTGAGACCGGCGCCGAGCCAGGTCCTGGATTGTTTGTTCATACGCAACCTGCTTTTTTATCAAAGAAAGTGCTTTGATTATTAGATCGCGTCCGAACGCTGTCGAGAAAGACGTGGCAATGGCCCCGATAGGGCAGGGCTATCTTTGGCGTGGCGTGCATGGTGGGTGCTCCGGGTGGTTGCGCGGGGACATCCCCGCACCCCGAAGACGGGCGGCGCGTCGCTTTTGTGACGCGGCACCGGTGTGCAATCGCCATACGGCCGCCGGGACATCGCTCGCGCCGCCAGGCGCCGATGTACATTGCGACCTGCGCATGAACCTATTCAGCATGGCCACCAAACCCCGTAAGAAGTCCGCGGCTGTCACCGAGGACGAGGTCTTCGACATGGCCGCCGACCTGTTCCGGGCCATGGCCGCGCCCATGCGGCTGAAGATCGTGAGCCTGCTGTGCAACGGGGAGAAGAACGTGAGCGAGCTGCTCGCGCAGATCGACACCACGCAGCCCAACATGTCGCAGCACCTGAACACGCTCTACCAGGCGGGCGTGCTCGCGCGACGCCGCGACGGCGTGAGCATCTACTACAGCATCGCGAACGAGACCGTGGTGGCGCTGTGCCGCAGCATCTGCGTGCAGATCGCCATCGAGCAGGAATAAGAAGAAGAGAAGAAGGCCGGCATCAGCCGGCTTTCGCGCCTCAGGGCTTCAGGTAGACGTAGCCTTCCTTCGCCTGCAGCCGTGCCACCTCGGCCACGCCCGAGGGCACCACCTTGGTTTCCATCAGCAGCTTGCCCGCGTCGATGTTGCGCGTGGTCAGCGTGTTGTTGCACACCTTGAACTCCACGCCGCGCCCGGCCAATGCGCTCACCGGGCCGCTGAACTCGCGGCCTTTGCTGTCCTTGGCGTCGCTCAGCAGGAAGTCGATGCCGGGGCCGTGCGTGACCACGACGATCTTCGCCTTCGGGTCCGCGTTCAGGTGGTTCGTGATGTTCGCCAGGATGGCGGCGCTGTTCTCCACGCCGGTGTTGACGTGGTAGACCACCTTGGTCTCCTGCGCGCCCGCGAACGTGGCGACCATGGCGAGCAGGAAAGCGATGAATGCGTGTCTCATGGGGAAACCCTCTGGCTGTTGTCGTTGCCCGCAAAATATCATCTTCTGCTTATATTTACAGCCGGGCAAGCCCGCGGCCCTCGCCGCCGAGCCCGCAGGAGACGACCCACGATGTTCCCGTGCCGGCCCACCGCCGTTCGCGCGAAGGCGCTGCTGATGTGCGCTGCGCTCTGGCTGAGCGCCAGTGCCGCGTTCGCGGCCCCCGAGATCCGCCCGCTGCCGGTGGCGCCCGACATCTACTACGTGCAGGGCATCCCCGCGCTGGGCTCGAAGGAGAACCAGAACTTCATCTCCAACGCCGGCTTCGTCGTCACGCGCGACAGCGTCGTGATGATCGACGCGCTCGGTTCGCCCGCCGTCGCCGAGCGCATGGTGGAAGAGATCCGCAAGCTCACGCCCAAGCCGATCAGCCACGTCATCCTCACGCACTACCACGCCGACCACATCTACGGCCTGCAGGTGTTCAAGGCGCTGGGCGCGCAGATCGTGGCGCACGCGCGGGGCAAGACCTACCTCACGTCCGACACCGCGCGGCTGCGGCTCGAGGCCTCGCGCCAGGAGCTCGCGCCGTGGATCGACGAGCGCACGCGGCTGGTGCCGGCCGATGTGTGGATCGACGGGCGCACCGAGCTCACCATCGGCGGCACGCGCTTCGTGATCCAGCCCGCCGGCCCCGCGCACACGCCCGAAGACCTCGCCATCTTTTTGCCGCAGCAGAAGGTGCTGTTCACCGGCGACATCGTGTTCCGCAACCGCACGCCCTACGTGGGCTCGGCCGACAGCCGGCACTGGATCACGTCGCTCGACGCGCTGCTCGCGCTCGACGCACGCACCATCGTGCCGGGCCACGGCCCCGCGTCGGACGACCCGGCGCAAGACCTGCGGCAGACGCGCGACTACCTCGTCTTCCTGCGCGGCGCGATGCAAAAAGCCGCCACCGAGATGACGCCTTTCGACGAGGCCTACGCCGCCACCGACTGGTCGCGCTTCGAGGCCTGGCCGCTGTTCAAGGTGGCCAACCGCATGAACGCCTACAACACCTACCTGCTGCTGGAGCAGGAGGCGCGATGAGCGGCGACCGCACGCGCCGGCAGCTCGTCGCGGGCCTCGCCGCGTGGTGCGTGGCGCCGATGGCCGTGCATGCGGCCGATGTGCAATTGCCCGCACCTGCTTCGCTGGCGGGTGCGCTCGCCGCGGCGCTGGCCCGCTCGCAACCGCTGGTCGTCATGGCCAGCCTGCAGGGCTGCCCCTTCTGCAAGATCGCGCGCGAGCACTACCTCATGCCCGAACTCGCTGCGGGCTTGCCCCTGGTGCAGATCGACTTTCGTGATCAACGCACCGTGCGCGACTTCGACGGCGCCACGCGCACGCACGACGCGCTCATCAAGGCGTGGCACGTCAGCGTCGCGCCGACCGTGCTCTTCTTCGGCCGCAACGGCCGCGAGGTCGCCGAGCGCCTGACCGGCGGCGACTCGGACTTCTACGGCGCCTACCTCGAAGCACGCCTGCAGCAAGCGCGCACCGCCGTCCGAAGCTGACGTTATGCATGGCGAAACCGAACGGGTTTCCCCCAAGAGCAAAGCCCTTCCCTTGTTCACGATCGTCCCTAAAATCAATACATAACGATTTACTTATTTAACGATGAAACCGGCCGCTTCGGGGCGCGTTTCGAGGAGACCGATTTGAAGTTGCTGCTGCCGTCGCTCGCCGTCGCTGTCACCGCCTTGCTGCTGTCGACACCGGCCCTTGCCAACAAGGAGCTGGCCCAGAAGAACGCCTGCCTCGCCTGCCACGCGGTCGACAAGAAGCTGGTCGGCCCCGCCTACCTCGACGTCGCGAAGAAGTACACCGGCCAGGCCGATGCGCTCGCCGTGCTCACCGCGAGCATCCAGAAGGGCAGTACCGGCAAGTGGGGCGCCGTGCCCATGCCCGCGCAACCCGCGATGAGCGAGGCCGATGCCAAGGCGCTGGCCGCCTGGGTGTTGGGCGGCGCCAAGTAAGGCCCACGGACGCGACGCGATGAGCGGCAGCATCCAGCAGACCGGGCAGGTGCGCAAGGCACCCGAGAACTTTCTCGATGCGCAGGGCGTGCGCGCCGTCTTCGCCGAAGCCGGCAAGGGGCGGCGCGACTTCATCCGCAACGCCTTCGCCGCGGCCGTGGCAGGCACGGCGGCCACGTCGTCCGCGCTCGCACAAACGCGCACCGCGGTGGGCGACGGCGATCCCGCCATATTGAACCTGCCCGCGCACAGCACGGGCCTCGGCCAGCCGGTGGTCACCGACGGCTACGGCAAGCCTTCCAAATACGAAGCCAACGTGCAGCGCCGCCAGAGCCCGGGGCTCACGCCGACCGCGCAGGCCTCGGTGTCGTTCGCGCCGCTGCAGTCGCTGTTCGGCATCGTCACGCCCAGCGGCCTGCACTTCGAGCGGCACCACCAGGGCTGGTGGGACATCGATCCCTCGAAGCACCGCCTGATGGTCAACGGCATGGTGAAGACGCCGAAGGTCTTCACGCTCGACGAGCTGATGCGCCTGCCCTCGGTGTCGCGCTTTCACTTCATCGAATGCGGCGCCAACACCGGCATGGAGTGGGGCAACGTCGCCGTGCCCACGGCCCAGTACACGCACGGCATGCTGTCGTGCAGCGAGTTCACCGGCGTGCCGCTGATCACACTGCTCGAGATGGCGGGCGCCGACCTGAAGGGCGAGCGCTTCGTGCTCGCCGAAGGCGCCGACGGTTCGTCGATGACACGCACCATTCCCATGAGCCTCATCCGCTCAGGCGAGGTGCTCGTGGCCTACGGCCAGAACGGCGAGATGCTGCGGCCCGAGCAGGGCTACCCGCTGCGGCTCGTGGTGCCGGGCGTGCAGGGCGTGAGCTGGGTCAAGTACCTGCGCCGCATCGAACTCGGCGACCAGCCCTACGGCGCCAAGGACGAGACCGTGCACTACGTCGACCTCATGCCCGACGGCCAGCACCGCCAGTACACCAGCATCCAGGAATGCAAGAGCGTCGTGACCACGCCTTCGGGCGGGCAGATGCTGCTGGACAAGGGCTTCTACAACATCACCGGCCTCGCGTGGTCGGGGCGCGGCAAGGTGAAGCGCGTGGACGTGAGCGTGGACGGCGGGCGCAACTGGCGCACCGCGCGGCTCGAATCGCCCGTGCTCTCGAAGTGCCTCACGCGCTTCAACATCGACTGGGTGTGGGACGGCACGCCCGCCATCATCCAGAGCCGCGCCATCGACGACACCGGCTACGTGCAGCCCAGCTACAAGCAGCTGCGCGCGGTGCGCGGCACGCGCTCGATCTATCACAACAACGCCATCCAGTCGTGGCAGGTGCAGGCGAATGGGGAGGTGGCGAATGTCCAGCTTTCCTAAGCGTGCGCTGCTGTTGCTGGTCTTCGCTGGCAGCGCAGCCGCATGGGCACAGCCCAAGGCGGCAGGCTACGCGGGCATCGGCCGCGACGCCACGCCCAAGGAAGTGGCCGCGTGGGACATCGACGTGCGTCCCGACTTCAAGGGCCTGCCGCCCGGCTCGGGCTCCGTCACGCGCGGGCAGGACCTGTGGGAAGGCAAGTGCGCCTCGTGCCACGGCGTGTTCGGCGAGTCGAACCAGGTGTTCAGCCCGATCGTCGGCGGTACCACGGCCGAGGACATCAAGAGCGGCCACGTCGCGCGCCTGAAAGACCCGGCGTTCCCGGGCCGCACCACGCTGATGAAGGTCACGAGCCTGTCGACCGTGTGGGACTACGTGTACCGCGCCATGCCGTGGAACCAGCCCAAGTCGCTGACGCCCGACGACGTGTACGCCGTCACCGCCTACATGCTGAACCTCGGCGGCATCGTGCCCGACGACTTCACGCTGTCCGACAAGAACATCCGCGAGGTGCAGGCCCGCATGCCCAACCGCAACGGCGGCACCACCGCGCACGCGATGTGGCCCGGCAGCGAGTTCGGCCGCGCGGCCAAGCCCGACGTGTCGGCCGTGGCCTGCATGCGCGACTGCGTGCCGGCGGCGTCGTCCGTCGCGCAACTGCCGCCGCATGCGCGCGGCAGCCACGGCAACCTCGCCGACCAGAATCGGCTGGTGGGCGCGCAGCGCGGCATCGCCACTGCGGCGCCGGCTGCTGCTGCCATGAAGACCAGCGCGCCGGCCGCGGCACCGAAAGTGCCCGTGGCGCTGCTCGAGAAGAACAGCTGCACCGCCTGCCACGGCATGACGCAAAAGCTCGTCGGCCCCGCCTTCTCGGACATCGCGAAGAAGTACCCCGGCCAGACCGACCACCTGCTGCAGAAGATCAAGGCGGGCAGCACCGGTGTCTGGGGGGCGATCCCGATGCCGCCGCAGACCCTCGGCGACGATGATGCCAAGGCCATCGCACGCTGGCTCGCCGACAGCGCCGGACCATGATTCGACAGGAGACAACCCCATGAAAAACCGCAGACAGATGCTCACGCAGTCCGCCGCCCTCGCAGGCCTGGCGGCCACCGCCGGCTGGCTCCCCGCCACCGCCCTCGCGTACTCCAAAGACGCCTTCGACGCCAAGAGCGTGGCCGATGCGCTCAAGGCCGTCGGTGTCACCGGCGCGCCCACCGAGAGCAAGGACGTCACCATCACCGGCCCCGACATCGCCGAGAACGGCGCCGTGGTGCCGCTCAGCGTGGCCACCGTCTTGCCCGGCGTGAAGCAGCTCATGCTGCTGGTCGAGAAGAACCCCAACGCCGTGGTCGCGATCTTCAACACCTCGGAGTTCGTCGAGTCGAACTTCACCACGCGCGCCAAGCTGGGCCAGTCGTCCGACGTGTACGCGATCGCGGTCATGAACGACGGCAAGGCGCTCTTCGCCAAGAAGGAAGTCAAGGTCACGCTCGGCGGCTGCGGCGGCTGAGTGACGGCTTCACACACAGAACACGACGAGAAGAAGGAGACCACCATGGCAGATCCCATGCGCATCCGCGCCCAGGCCGCGGGCGACAAGACGACCGTGCGCATCCTCATGGCGCACGAAATGGAAACCGGCCAGCGCAAGGACGCCGCCGGAAAGACCATCCCCGCCTGGTTCATCCAGGAGGTCACGGCCTCGCTCAACGGCAAGACCGTGCTCACGGCCGACTGGGGCCCGGCGGTGTCGAAGAACCCCTTCATGCAGTTCACGCTGAAGGGCGCGAAGGCCGGCGACAAGATCGCCGTGACCTGGAAGGACAACCGCGGCGACACCCGCACCGACGAAGCCACCGTCAGCTGACGCTTTCTTCGCCCACGCGTGCGCTCGCTCGCGTGTTGTGTTCCCCACGAGAAAAAAAGGCGGCCCCATGAGGACAACCACATGCCTGAGCCTGCTGGTGCTGGCCGGCAGCATCGCACTGCCCGCCGCGGCGCAGAAGACCACGGCCGAAGGCATCGCCGAGTACCGCGCGCTGCTGCAGGACGGCAACCCCGCCGAACTGTTCGAAGCCAAGGGCGAAGACCTCTGGAAACAGAAGCGCGGTCCCAAGGCCGCGTCGATGGAGAAGTGCGACCTCGGCAAGGGCCCGGGCGTGGTGAAGGGCGCGTTCGCCGAACTGCCGCGCTACTTCCCCGACACCGGCCGCGTGCAGGACATGGAGTCGCGCCTGCTCACCTGCATGGAAACCTTGCAGGGCTTCGACGCCGCCGCCATCGCCAAGACACCGTTCGGCCAGGGCGAGCAGAAGAACCTCGAGGGGCTGGTGGCGTGGATCTCGGCCGAATCGAAAGGCCTGCCGCTGAACCTGCCGCAGTCGCATGCGAGCGAACGCCGTGCGTACGAAGTGGGCAAGCGCCTGTTCTTCCTGCGCGCCGGCCCGCACGACTTTGCCTGCGCCACCTGCCACGGTGCCGACGGCAAGCGCATCCGCCTGCAGGACCTGCCCAACCTCACGAAGAACCCCGGCGCCGGTGAAGGCTTCGGCGCCTGGCCGGCGTACCGCGTGTCGTCGGGCGAGCTGTGGGGCATGCAGCGCCGGCTCAACGACTGCTTCCGCCAGCAGCGCTTTCCGTACCCGGGCTACGCCAGCGACGTGACCGTGGCACTGGCCGTGTACATGGGCGTCAACGGCAAGGGCGGCAAGACCACCGCGCCCGCCATCAAGCGCTGAAGGAGCCACGCCCATGAAATCAGATCACTTCTTCGGCCTGGCCGCCGTGGCCTGCGCGCTCACCGTGTTCGGTTGCGCGTCCGTCGACAGTGCCGCCGAGCTCGACAAGCTCACCGCCGACGCGCTGCAGCGTTCCTTCCGGGACCAGGGCATCGCCAAGGTCGACCGCCTCGTGCAAGACCCCGCCAACCTCGCGTGCAGCGAGGCCGAGGCCAGCGGCAAGCCGCTGGACGAGCAGCGCACCAAGGAGATCGAGGCCGCCAACATGAAGACCGTGCGCTGGCCGTCCGACGGCAAGTTCGTCGGCGACTGGCGCGAGGGCGAGAAGATCGCGCAGAACGGCCGCGGCCTCACCTGGACCGACGCCGCGAATGCCGCCAACGGCGGCAATTGCTACAACTGCCACCAGATGTCGAAGGAAGAAATCTCCTTCGGCACGCTCGGCCCGAGCCTGTACCACTACGGCAAGCTGCGCGGCGTGAGCGACCCGGCCAGCGCCGCGTCCAAGCCCATCGTCGAATACACCTGGGGCAAGCTGTGGAACGCGCGCGCCTACAACGCCTGCTCGAACATGCCGCGCGTCGGCCATTCCGGCATCCTCGACGAGAAGCAGATCCGCGACGTGATGGGCTTGCTGCTCGACCCCCAGTCTCCCGTCAACCGCTGAACGCCCGGCTTCCTTTTTCATGAACCTTTCCAAGCGCGAGTTCGTCCAGATGCTCGGTGCCGGCGCTGTCGCCGGGCTGGGCCTGGGCCGCCACGGCAGCAGCATGGCCGCCGGCCTCGACGGCATGTACACCGTGCCGGCCTTCGGCAACGTGTCGATGCTGCACATGACCGACTGCCACGCGCAGCTCAAGCCGCTGTACTTCCGCGAACCGGGCGTCAACATCGGCGTGGGGAACATGCGCGGCAAGGTGCCGCACCTCGTGGGCGAGCATCTGCTGAAAGCCGCCGGCGTGAAGCCCGGCACGCGCATGGCGCATGCGCTCACCTACCTCGACTTCGACAAGGCCGCGCAGCGCTACGGCAAGGTCGGCGGCTTCGCGCACCTGGCCACGCTGGTCAAGCAGCTCAAGGCCAGCCGCCCCGGCGCGCTGCTGCTCGACGGCGGCGACACCTGGCAGGGCTCGGCCACCTCGCTGTGGACCGATGCGCAGGACATGGTCGACGCCTGCAAGCTGCTCGGCGTCGACGTGATGACCGGGCACTGGGAGTTCACCTACGGCATGGCGCGGGTGCAGCAGATCATCGAGAAGGACTTTGCGGGCAAGGTCGAGTTCGTCGCGCAGAACGTCAAGACCGCCGACTTCGGCGACCCGGTGTTCAAGCCCTACGTGATGCGCGAGATCAACGGCGTGCCCTGCGCCATCGTCGGCCAGGCCTTTCCGTACACGCCCATCGCCAACCCGCGCTACATGGTGGCCGACTGGACCTTCGGCATCCAGGACGACAACCTGCAGCGCGTGGTGAACGAGGCGCGCGCCAAGGGCGCGCAGGTGGTGGTGGTGCTGTCGCACAACGGCATGGACGTCGACCTCAAGATGGCCAGCCGCGTCACCGGCATCGACGCCATCCTGGGCGGCCACACGCACGACGGCACGCCCATGCCCATGCTCGTGAGCAACGCGGGCGGCAAGACCATCGTGGTCAACGGCGGCTCCAACGGCAAGTTCCTCGGCGTGATCGACTTCGACGTCAAGGGCAAGAAGGTGAGCGACTTCCGCTACCGCCTGCTGCCCGTGTTCTCCGACCTGATTCCGGCCGACAAGGAGATGGATGCGCTCATCACCCGCGTGCGCGCGCCCTACGAAGCCAAGCTGGCGGAAACCCTGGCCCACACCGACGGCGCGCTGTACCGGCGCGGCAACTTCAACGGCACCGGCGACCAGCTGTTGCTCGACGCGCTCATGGAGGTGCAGGACGCGCCCATCGCCTTCTCGCCCGGCTTCCGCTGGGGCACCTCGCTGCTGCCCGGCCAGGCGATCACGCGCGAGTGGCTGATGGACATGACGGCCACCACGTACTCGTACGCGACGGTGACGCAGATGACCGGCGAGACGCTCAAGACCGTGCTCGAAGACGTCTGCGACAACCTCTTCAACCCCGACCCCTACTACCAGCAGGGCGGCGACATGGTGCGCGTGGGCGGGCTGCAATACACCTGCGACCCGACCGCCGCCATGGGCCAGCGCATCCAGGACATGCGCCTGGGCGGCAAGCCCATCGACGCCAGCCGCAGCTACAAGGTCGCGGGCTGGGCGCCCGTGAGCGAAGAGGCGCGCACTGCCGGCAACAAGCCGGTGTGGGAGGTCATCGAGCCGTGGCTGAAGTCGCGCAAGGTCGTGACCACGCGCCGGCTCGACGAACCCGTGCTGAAGAACATCGCGCCGAACCCCGGACTGGGCTGAATGGGGCCCCGCACGCGCGGGGGCGCTCCCTAGAATCGGGGCATGTCCATCGCGCAGCTTTCCCTTCTCACCACGCTCGCGCTCGTGGCGGCCTTCGTGCTGTCGGCGGTGTTCGGCGCCGTCGCGCGCGCCACGCGCTTTTGCACCATGGGCGCGATCAGCGACGTGGTGGCGCTCGGCGACTGGACCCGCGTGAAGCAGTGGGCCGCGGCCGGCGGCGTGGCGCTCATCGGCTTCTCGGCGCTCGTGTCCGCGGGGCTCGTCGATGCCGACCGCACGCTCTACGCCTCGCACCAGATCCTCTGGTTCGCCGCGCTGGTCGGCGGGCTGCTGTTCGGCGTGGGCATGGTGCTGTCCTCGGGCTGCGGCAACAAGACGCTGGTGCGCCTGGGCGGCGGCAACCTCAAGGCGCTGGTGGTGCTGGTGCTCATGGGCGTGTCGGCCTTCGCCACGCTGAAGGGCATCACCGCGGTGCTGCGCGTTGCGACCGTCGATGCGGTGCACATCGACCTGGCGATGAATGCCTCGCTGCCCGATGTTCTGGCTGCATCTCTCCAGTGGAAGACGTCTTCGCTTCGCCTCGCGCTCGGCCTCGTGCTCGGCGGCGCGCTGCTCGTGTGGGCCGCATGGGGCCGCGAGACGCGCGACGTGCGCAGCCTTGTCGGCGGCATGCTGATCGGCGCGCTGGTCGTCGGCGCGTGGTGGCTCAGCGGCCACTGGGCGGTGGTCGAGGAGCATCCGCTCACGCTCGAGCACGTGTTCCTCGCCACCAACTCCGGCCGCGCCGAAGCGTTGAGCTTCGTCACGCCGGTGGCCTACGCGCTCGACTGGCTCATGTTCTACAGCGATGCCAACAAGCGCCTCACGCTGGGCATCGTGTCGGTGGCCGGCGTGGTGGCCGGTGCCGCGCTGCATGCGCTGTGGTCGCGCGAATTCCGCTGGGAAGGCTTCGCCGGCACCGGCGACCTCGCGCACCACGCGACGGGTGCGGTGCTCATGGGCATCGGCGGCGTCACGGCCATGGGCTGCACCATCGGGCAGGGCCTGAGTGCGTTGTCGACGCTGAGCATCGCGAGCCTGCCGGCCATCGCGGGCATCGTCATCGGTGCGGTGGTAAGCCTGAAGTACCAAGCTTGGCAGCTCGAACGCACGCTCTGATTTCCAGCGCTGTGCGTTGAAGCGAATCCTCACAATTTAGTTCGGCGCGCGGGGCGTTTTTCGCGCGTTCGCGACGATCGGACGCGGTGGTGCTGGCTATCATTTTCCGCACCTGATGCCGCTGCGAACGATGGCCTTCATCGACGGGCGCGGCACCGAACAACCACAACCGAGGGAGAGCGCCATGACTGCGCACAACAACCGATCGGCGCGCACGCGCCTGTTTGCCTTGAGCCTTTGCTTCTGTGCCGTGCTCGCGGCCTGCAAGGAAGACAACAAGCCGACGCCGGCGGCAGCCTCGCCATCGCCGTCCGCATCGGGCAAGACCCAGCCCGCCAAGGACCCGGCCCGCGTGCAGGCCGCGGCCCGCACCACCTACAGCCAGGGCTACAACCGGCTCATCGACGACAACCGCAGCGTGGGTGCCAAGTACAAGAGCTACGTGCAGATGAACGTGAACGGCAAGTCGCCGAGCGGGAACTCGTTCTATGGCAGCCCTTCCGATGTGCAGTCCATCGTGGACGACCTGAAGAAGGCCCGCGCCGACGGCTCGGGCGACGCGGCGCTCGACGCGGCCGTCGACGGCGTGGTGGCCACGGGCGAGAAGCTCGTCGCCGTCTGGACGCCGATGGACCCGTACTACCGGTCCAAGAGCTTTCTCGAAGACAAGTGGGTCAAGGGCCGCGCGGCCGACGCCGACATGAACGCCGGCTTCAAGGGCCTGCTGGCCAGCATCGACAAGCTGGGCAGCGAGCTGGACCGCGTGCAGGAGGCGTCGCGCACCGAACGCATGGCCAAGCTCAAGGCCGAGGGCGACATGCTCAACTACCACACGCTGGCGTCGATGGCGGTGGCCAAGAAGTTCGTCAACGGCCTCGACCAGATCGACGGCCTGAAGAACAAGGACGCCGTCGCCAAGGTCGATGCGGCGGCCAGCGAATTGCAGGCCTCGCTGGAAGAACTCTCCAAGGCGCTGGAAGAAGCCAAGGCCGCAGCCAAGGCCAAGGGGGAAGCAGGCAAGGCGCCCAACTACAACTACGAGTCGCTGCACGGCAGCCTGCTGAACATGATCGGCCAATGGCGCACGTTCAAGGACAGCAAGTTCCCGTCGACGTACAAGAACATCGTGAGCTACTACAACTCCGCCGTGGGTTCGTACAACCGCGGCTTCGGCCGCTGACCCGGGCCATGGGCACCGCGCGGGTTCTTTCGCGCGGCGGCGTCGCGGCCCTTGCGGTCGCGGCGCTTCTCGTTGCGACGGGGTTGGCGGGATGCGGCAGTGCCCGCGAGACGCAGCAGATTCCCGTCACCGCGTTCCGCAACTACGGCGCGTCGCCGCTGCAGCACACCTTCTACATCGGCTCCGACGCGCGCTTCCACCGCTTCCAATGGTCCAACGGCAAGCAGGGCGGCACCTGGCTGATCGCGCGCGCCGAGATGGACATCGTCAACGAGAAATCAATCGACGACCCGCGCGCCGCCAGTGCCGGTTACTTCGTCAGCCGGCGTGACGACGGGCGGTGGATGGCGCACTGAGCCTGTCGCTCGCCCGGAATCATCGGGGCATCACGTCCATGACCACCGGGTAGTAGATGTCATAGACAGGGCCTCCGTCCGGGGTGTAGCGGAACTGAACCTGTGCGCTGTAGCGTCCGGGCACCAGGCATGCGCTCGACCCGATCGGCAGATAGCATGCGCGTTCATCCCCCAACCAACTTCGCCCCCGCATGACCCTCTCGACGAGAAACCTGAAGGCGCTTCCAGACATTCCGACGTCGAAGCGACTGACCCAGTCTCTTGCAATGCTCGATGCCATGCTCTCGCCGGAGTGGGAGTACCGGTACTACGCGTTCAACGCCGCGTGGTCGGATGAGGCGGCGATGGCATCGATGCGCAATGGTTCGGGCGATCATTGGTTTGCCATCTTCTGCCAGGCCGGCGCCGCGCTCCACGGGCTTGCGCACGAGGCTCCGGCATTTCGGCCGGGGACGCCATGGCCCGGAATCTTCGAACGGCTGCCGGCGGAGTTCCGCGCCAACCTGCTGGAAGAGCCGGCGTTCACAACCAGCGACAGCACCTTCTGTCTCTGGCGCCTGAGCAATGAAGAACGCTGGGCTTGCGGACCGGTCGAGCTTCCGCCGGGTGAGGATCCGGATGGCTCCGCCGAGCTGCTTGGCATCCTCGCCGGCCGGCCCGAGCAGTACGTCGAATTCGCGGCTGACTACTACGAACGCGACCTCGACCTGGGCGATGTCGAGGCGATCTATCGGCACCAACCGCTCAGCGATGCGCTCGTCCGGCGATTCAATCCCGACCTCGACATGGCGTCGCTCGGAAATGACATCGCCGAGATCGGGTATCCCCGGCAGGTGGACTGACAGGGCCGCGCCATCGGCAACAGCCTCGGCTGTTTGAATGGCCCCGGCTCCCTTGCTGGAACTCGCCGAGGCATTCGACGCGACGCATCAGGCGGGCCTCACCCTCTGCGTTGCCGGCGTTTTTACGCTTTCTTTACGCCCCCCCACTCACTCTTTCCCCCGGTTTTACGCACGCCTGCCGAGACTCCTTTCATCTTGTTTGCAGGAGTGATGAATGGACATCGTCTGGATGGGCGCCTTGCTGGCGCTGTGGGTCGTGGTGGCGGCCATGGTCGTCGGGCTGAACCGACTCGAAGGACCGCAAAAGCCGCACGCGGGCGTTGAGACAACACGCACGCCGGGGGATGCATCGTGATCGGCCTCGAAGTCCTGTACGGCTTCGGCGCGCTGGTCGCCGTGGTCCTGTTTGCGTACCTGGTGTTCGCGCTGATCTGCGCCGAGGAGTTCTGACATGGAAACCTCGGCCTGGGTCTTGCTGGCCCTTTTTCTCGGCGCGCTGCTCGTGCTGTCCTGGCCGCTGGGCAAGCTGCTGGCCGCGCTGTGCGCCGAGCGCGTGCCGCGTTGGATGCAGCGCGTCGAAGCGCCGCTGTACCGGCTCGCGGGCACGCAGCCCGAACAGTCGATGCACTGGCTGCGCTACGCACTGGCGCTGCTGGCGTTCAACGCCATCGGCGCGATCTTTCTCTATGCCCTGCAACGCCTGCAGGGCGGGTTGCCGTTCAATCCGGCCGGCATGGGCGCGGTGTCGCCCGACTCGGCCTTCAACACGGCGGTGAGCTTCGTCGCCAACACCAACTGGCAGGGCTACGCCGGCGAGTCGACCATGAGCTACCTCACGCAGATGCTCGGCCTGGCGGTGCAGAACTTCCTGTCCGCCGCCACCGGCATCGCGGTCGCCTTCGCGCTGGTGCGCGGCTTTGCGCGCCGCGGCGACGGCAAGGGCCTGGTCGGCAACTTCTGGGCCGACGTGACGCGCGTCACGCTGTGGGTGCTGCTGCCGATCTCGTTCGTGCTCGCGCTGTGCCTCGCGGGGCAGGGCGTGATCCAGAACTTCGACGCCTACAAGAGCGTGCAGACGCTCGAGGCCACGGCCTTCCAGCAGCCCAAGAACGGTCCCGACGGCCAGCCGCTGAAGGACGACAAGGGCGCCCCCGTGATGGAAGACGCCACCACCCAAACGCAGACGCTCGCCATGGGCCCGGTCGCTTCGCAAGAGGCGATCAAGATGCTCGGCACCAACGGCGGTGGCTTCTTCAACGCCAACTCGGCGCACCCCTACGAGAACCCGACCGCGTTCAGCAACCTGCTGGAGATGCTGGCGATCTTCCTGATCCCGGCGGCGCTGTGCTTCGCCTTCGGCCGCGTGGTCGGCGACCTGCGCCAGGGCTGGGCCGTGCTCGCGGCGATGACGGTGCTGTTCGTGGTGGCCGTGTTGGCCGTCACGCCCGCCGAGCAGGCCGGCAACCCGCTGCTGGGTCCGCTGGGCGTGGACCAGGTGGCCAGCGCGCTGCAAAGCGGCGGCAACATGGAAGGCAAGGAAGTGCGCTTCGGCATCGACGCCTCGGCCCTCTTTGCCGCCGTGACCACCGCCGCCTCGTGCGGCGCGGTGAACGCCATGCACGACTCGCTCACGCCCATCGGCGGCATGGTCCCCATGGTGCTGATGCAGTTGGGCGAGGTCGTCTTCGGCGGCGTCGGCAGCGGCCTGTACGGCATGCTGGTGTTCGCCATGCTCGCGGTGTTCATCGCGGGCCTGATGATCGGTCGCACGCCCGAGTACCTCGGCAAGAAGATCGAGGTGCGCGAGATGAAGCTGATCTCCATCGCCATCCTGGTCACGCCCGTGTTGGTGCTGGCGGGCACGGCGCTGGCGGTGAGTGCCGGCGCGGGCAAGGTCGGCATTGCCAACCCCGGCGCGCACGGCTTCTCGGAAGTGCTGTATGCGCTGACCTCGGCCGCCAACAACAACGGCAGTGCCTTCGCGGGCCTGTCGGCCAACACACCGTTCTACAACGGCCTGCTCGGCCTGGCGATGTGGCTCGGGCGCTTCGCGATGATCGTGCCGGTGCTCGCCATTGCCGGCGCGCTGGCCGCCAAGAAGCGCCTGCCCGTCACCAGCGGCACGCTGCCCACGCACGGCCCGCTGTTCGTCTTCCTGTTGATCGGCACCGTGCTGCTGGTCGGCCTGCTCAACTACGTGCCGGCACTGGCCCTCGGCCCGATCGTCGAACACCTCGTGCTCTGGAAATAAGAAGGAGCGCACCATGACTGCCAAAACCAAAACTTCCCTCTCGCTGTTCGACGCGGCGCTGGTCAAGCCCGCGCTGTGGGGCGCCTTCGCCAAGCTGAACCCGCGCACCCAGTGGCGCAACCCGGTGATGTTCATCGTCTACATCGGGAGCATCCTCACGACGCTGCTCTGGGTGCATGCGCTGAGCTTCCCGGGCGACACCGGCATGCAGCCCGCCTTCGTGCTGGCCGTGACCGTGTGGCTGTGGTTCACCGTGCTGTTCGCCAACTTCGCCGAGGCGCTGGCCGAAGGCCGCAGCAAGGCGCAGGCGGCGTCGCTGCGCGGCCTGCGCAAGGACACCTGGGCCAAGAAGCTGAAGGACCAGCAACAGCCGCACCATGGCGCGGCGTGGCTGCCCGAGCAGGCGCCCAACCTGCGCAAGGGCGATGTCGTGCTGGTCGAAGCCGGCGACGTGATCCCGCTCGACGGCGAAGTGATCGAAGGCGTGGCCTCGGTCGACGAAAGCGCCATCACCGGCGAATCGGCGCCCGTGGTGCGCGAATCGGGCGGCGACTTCTCGGCCGTCACCGGCGGCACGCGCGTGCTGTCCGACTGGCTGGTGGTGCGCATCTCGGTGAACCCCGGCGAGTCGTTCCTGGACCGCATGATCGGCATGGTCGAGGCGGCCAAGCGCCACAAGACGCCGAACGAGATCGCGCTGACCATCCTGCTGGTGGCGCTCACCATCGTGTTCCTCATGGTCACCGTCACGCTGCTGCCGTTCTCGGTGTTCAGCGTCGAGGCCGCGGGCGCGGGCACCGTGGTGTCGCTCACCGCGCTGGTCGCGCTGCTCGTGTGCCTGATCCCGACCACCATCGGCGGCCTGCTCTCGGCCGTGGGCGTGGCCGGCATGAGCCGCATGATGCAGGCCAACGTGATCGCCACCTCGGGCCGCGCGGTCGAAGCCGCCGGCGACGTCGACGTGCTGCTGCTGGACAAGACCGGCACCATCACGCACGGCAACCGCCAGGCCAGCGCCTTCCTGCCCGCGCCCGGCGTGCCCAAGGGCCGCCTCGCGCGCGCCGCCATGCTCGCCTCGCTGGCCGACGAGACGCCCGAAGGCCGCAGCATCGTCGAGCTGGCGCGCCGCGACGGCCTCGAAGCGGCATCGGTCGAAGGCGCGCGCTTCGTGCCCTTCACCGCGCAGACCCGCATGAGCGGCGTCGACCTGCCGGCCGCGCCGAACAGCCTGGACGTCGACGCCATCGTGCTGCGCAAGGGCGCGGTCGACGCGGTGCGCCGCCATGTCGAATCGCTGGGCGGCAGCGTGCCGGCCGAGATGCTGCGCGCCGCCGAAGAAACGGCACGCCGCGGCAGCACGCCGCTGGCCGTGGCCGAAGGCAACCGCGTGCTCGGCGTGGTCGAGCTCAAGGACATCGTCAAGACCGGCATCCGCGACCGCTTTGCCGAGCTGCGCCGCATGGGCATCAAGACCGTGATGATCACCGGCGACAACAAGCTCACGGCCGCCGCCATTGCGGCCGAGGCCGGCGTGGACGACTTCCTGGCCGAGGCCACGCCCGAGGACAAGCTCGCACTCATCCGCAAGTACCAGGCCGAAGGCCGCCTGGTCGCGATGACCGGCGACGGCACCAACGACGCCCCCGCGCTCGCGCAGGCCGACGTGGCCGTGGCCATGGGCAGCGGCACGCAGGCCGCGAAGGAGGCCGGCAACATGGTCGACCTCGACTCCAACCCGACCAAGCTGCTCGAGGTGGTGGAAACCGGCAAGGCGCTGCTCATGACGCGCGGCTCGCTCACCACCTTCTCGATCGCGAACGACGTGGCGAAGTACTTCGCGATCATTCCGGCGATCTTCGTGTCGACCTACCCGCAGCTCGGTGCGCTCAACGTGATGCGCCTGGCCAGCCCGTCGTCGGCCATTTTGTCGGCGGTGATCTTCAACGCGCTCGTCATCGTGTTCCTGATTCCGCTGGCGCTCAAGGGCGTGCGCTACCGGCCCGTGGGCGCCGCTGCGCTGCTGCGCCGCAACCTCGCCATCTACGGCCTGGGCGGTTTGCTCGTTCCCTTCATCGGCATCAAGTTGATCGACTGGCTGCTGGTTGCAGTCCATCTGGTCTGAGGAGTTCTTCATCATGAAAAACAACAACGGCAGCATCGTTCGCCCCGCGCTCGTGCTCTTCGCGCTGCTGAGCGCATTCACCGGCCTGCTCTACCCGGCGGCCGTCACCGGCGCCGCGCAGGCGCTGTTCCCCGCGCAGGCGGCGGGCAGCCTGGTGATGCGCGACGGCAAGCCCGTGGGCTCCGCGCTCATCGGCCAGAACTTCAGCGACCCGAAGCACTTCTGGGGCCGCCCGTCGGCCACCGCGCCGCAGCCCTACAACGCGTCCGCCTCGGGCGGCTCCAACCAAGGCCCGCTGAACCCCGCGCTGGCCGATGCGGTGAAGGCGCGCGTCGAGGCGCTGCGCGCGGCCGACCCGGGCAACACCGCGCCGGTGCCGGTGGACCTCGTCACGGCGTCGGCCAGCGGGCTCGACCCCGACATCAGCCCCGCCGCCGCCCACTACCAGGCCGCCCGCGTGGCGCGCGAACGCGGCGTGCCGATCGATCAGGTGAACGTGTTGATCGCGAAGAACACCCAGTCGCCGCTGTGGGGCTTGCTGGGCGAATCGCGCGTCAACGTGCTGGCGCTGAACCTGGCGCTCGATGCTTCTTCGACGGTGCGTTGAGGAGAAAGACAACCATGGCTTATGCCGCCTACCGTGAACATCCTGTCGCCGTCGTGCGAAGTCCGATCGCGCCGCGCACGACGCAGTTCCATGTGCTCGACGTCACCGTCTGCTGCGCCGACGCGCTGCGCGTGCGCCGCAGCATCGCTGCGTGCGCCGAGGCCGGCGTGGTGCGCTGCGAGCCGCTGCTGCATGCCTGCAGCTCGCAGGAAAGCGATGCGCCCTGCGTGCGCCTGATGATCCGTTTTCCGACCGCGCGCTATGCCGAAGTGCTGCACCGCCTCATCGAATGCGTGCCTTCGGGCGAGATCGGCCGGCTCATGAGCTGGCGCGATCACCTCGCGCGCTGCGGCCTGCGCCATGGTCACTGACCTGTTGCACGCGCTGCTGGCCATGGCGGCGCTGTTCGTGCCGCTGGGCTTCGCCTGGTGGGTGCTGTCGCGCACCGCGCGCCGGCATGAACGGCGGCGCAAGAACGGGCCGCCGATGCGCTAATCTGCACCCCCTCATGCCCGAGACCCGCCCCGACCCCGACGCCCTGCTCGCGCAACTGCGCAGCGACGAGGCGCGCGCGCTGCGCGGCAAGCTGCGCATCTATTTCGGTGCCAGCGCCGGCGTGGGCAAGACCTGGGCCATGCTCAGCGCCGCCCGGCGCGAGCGCGAGGCCGGGCGCGACGTGCTCATCGGCGTGGTCGAAACCCACGGCCGCAGCGAGACCGCCGCGCTGCTCGCGGGGCTCGACACGCTGCCGCTGCGCGAGCTGCCCTACCGCGGCCGCACGCTCGCCGAGTTCGACCTCGACGCCGCCCTGGCACGCAAGCCCGCCGTGCTGCTGGTCGACGAACTCGCCCACACCAACGCGCCCGGCTCGCGCCACGCCAAGCGCTGGCAGGACGTGCAGGAGCTGCTGGCCGCGGGCATCGAGGTGTGGTCGGCGCTCAACGTGCAGCACCTGGAAAGCCTCAACGGCACCGTCGGCGCCATCACCGGCGTGCGCGTGCACGAGACCGTGCCCGACACCGTGCTCGACGAGGCCGACGAGGTGGTGCTGGTCGACGTCACACCCGACGAACTCACGGCGCGGCTCGCGGCCGGCAAGGTCTACCTGCCGCAGCAGGCGGAGCGCGCCGCGCAGAATTTCTTCCGCAAGGGCAACCTGATCGCGCTGCGCGAGATCGCCCTGCGCCGCACCGCCGAGCACGTCGAGGACGACGTGCGCGGCTGGCGCGTCGAGCAGTCGGGCCCCGGCGGCAACGGGCAGGGCGGCGCCGCGCTGCAGGCCTGGAACACCTCGGGCGCGATCCTCGCCTGCGTCGGCCCGCACGAGGGCGCGGCGCAGACCGTGCGCACCGCCGCGCGGCTCGCGGGCCAGCTCAACGTGCGCTGGCATGCGGCGTACGTCGAGACGCCGCGGCTGCAGCGCCTCGATGCCGCACAGCGCGACCGCATCCTCGCCGTGCTCAAGCTGGCCGAGGAACTGGGCGCGGCCACGGCCGTGCTCACCGGCGCCGATGTGGCGGAGCAACTGTCCGAGCAGGCGCGGCGCCTGAACTGCGCGACGCTGGTCATCGGGCGCGCGGAGCCCGTGCGCGGCTGGCGGCGTTGGTGGGGCGCGTCGGCCGTGCCGCTGGCGCGCGCGCTGGCGCAGCGGGCGCCAGCGCTCGACATCCTCGAAGTGGGCCGCGCCGACAGCGCGCGCCGCCTGTCGCAGGCGACGCTGGTTGCCACGCAGGCCGACGACGACGATGAGCGCGCGCAGTCGCGCTGGCCCGGCTATGCCTGGGCCGCGGCCACCAGCATCGCGCTCACGCTGCTGTGCACGCCGCTCACGGGCGTGCTGGAGCTGTCCAACATCGTCATGCTGTTCCTGCTCGGCGTGGTGGGTGTGGCGATGCGTTTCGGGCGTGGGCCTTCGGCGCTCGCGGCCATGCTCAACGTGGCGGCCTTCGACTACTTCTTTGTCGCGCCGCGCCTGTCCTTCGCGGTCAGCGACGTGCAGTACCTGCTGACCTTCGCTGTGATGCTCGGCGTCGGCCTGCTGGTGGGCCAGCTCACGGCCGGGCTGCGCTTCGCGGCCGGCGTGTCGACCAGCCGCGAGCGCCGCGCGCGTTCGCTGTTCGAGCTCACGCGCGAACTCTCGGCCGCACTCGAAAGCACCCAGGTCGTCGCGCTCGGCACCGCCGCCGTGCAGGCCCATTTCGGCGGCCATGCGCGCGTGCTGGTCACCGACGCGGCCGACCAGCTCGTGCCCCCCGCCGACCCGCCGCCCGGCTTCGACGCGCAGGTGGCCGACTGGGCCTTCCGCCACGGCCAGCCCGCCGGGATGGCCACCGCCACGCTCGCCGCCCAGCCCTGGCACTACGTGCCGCTGCGCGCGCCCATGCGCGTGCGCGGCGTGCTCGCGCTGTGTCCGGCCCGCCCGCGCTGGCTGCTGATCCCCGAGCAGGCGCAGCAGCTGGACACGTTGGCGCGCCAGATCGCCATCGCGCTGGAGCGCGTGCACTACGTCGAGGTCGCGCAGCGCGCCGTGGTCGAGATGGAATCGGAGCGCCTGCGCAACGCGCTGCTCGGCGCCATCTCGCACGACGTGCGCACGCCGCTCACCGCGCTCATCGCGCTGGCCGAGTCGCTGCAGACCCTGCCGCCCGAAGAGCACGGCGAGGCCGCGCGCGCCATCGTCGCGCAGGCCCATGCGCTGCATGCGCTGGTCAGCAACCTGCTCGACATGGCGCGCCTCGAAAGCGGCGTGGCCGGCGGCGCGGTCAACCTGCGGCGCGACTGGCAGTCGGTCGAAGAGGTGGTGGGCGCCGCCATCCGCGCCGCGCGCCCCGCGCTGCGCGGCATGACCGTGCAGACCGCGTGGGACCCGGAACTGCCGCTGGTCGAGTTCGACGCCGTGCTCATCGAGCGCGTGCTCGTCAACCTGCTGGAGAACGCCGCCAAGTACGGCGCCGCGCCCATCGAGGTGGGCGCACGCGCCGAGCCCGGCACGCTGGTGCTCACGGTGCGCGACCATGGCCCCGGCCTGCCCGCAGCGCTGCACGGCCGCGAGCAGACCCTGTTCGACAAGTTCACGCGCGGCGAGGCCGAATCCGCCACGCCCGGCGTCGGCCTCGGCCTGGCCATCTGCCGCGCCGTGGTGAGCGCGCACGGCGGCGAGATCAGCGCGGCGAACGCGCGCGACGGCGGTGCAGAATTCACCGTCACCTTGCCGCGCCGCGAGCCACCCGAACCCGCTGAAGCCCAGCTCTGAAACCCGCCATGCCATCCCCCACCGCCATCGTGATCGAAGACGAGCCGCAGATCCGCCGCTTCGTGCGCGGCGCGCTCGAGGCCGAAGGCTGGCAGGTGCACGAGGCCGGCACCCTGCGCGATGGCCTCGCCGCCGCCGGCACGCGCCAACCCGATCTGCTCGTACTTGATCTGGGCCTGCCCGACGGCGACGGCGTGTCGCTGATCCGCGATGTGCGCGGCTGGTCGCAGGTGCCGATCATCGTGCTCTCGGCCCGCACCGACGAAGCCGACAAGATCGCCGCACTCGACGCCGGCGCCGACGACTACCTCACCAAGCCCTTCGGCACGGGTGAGTTGCTCGCCCGTGTGCGCGCCAACCTGCGCCGCCCACGCGCCGCGAGCGGCAACGGCGATGAGCCTGCCGCCGAGGCCGTGTTCCGCTTCGGCGAGATCGAACTGGACCGCGCCGCACGCATCGTGCGCCGCGCCGGCGCCGAGGTGCACCTCACGCCGACCGAGTACCGCCTGCTGTCGGTGCTGGTGGCCAACGCCGGCCGCGTGCTGACGCAGCGGCAGCTGCTGCGTGAGGTGTGGGGCCCGTCACACACGGACCAGAGCCACTACCTGCGCATCTACATGGGGCATCTGCGACAGAAGCTGGAGGCCGATCCGGCGCAGCCGAAGCATCTGTTGACGGAGACGGCGGTGGGGTACCGGCTGGTCGTCTAGGCATGGCCGGTGAGTGCCGGCCTCCCGTCAGCGCTTCAGGCCGAGCAGCTCGCGTGCAACCACCCAGCGGTGCACTTCGCTCGGACCTTCGTAGATCCGCATCAGGCGCGCTTCGTTGGCCATCTGATGCAGTGGCATTTCCTTGGTCATGCCCATGGCGCCGAACATCTGCATCGCGTGGTCGATCACTTTCCCCGCCATCTCCGTGGCGAACACCTTGACCATGGAGACCTGGCTGCGCGCCTCGTCGCCACGATCGATGCGCGCGGCTGCTTCGTAGGTCATGAGTCGACAGGCGTGAATGCGCGTGGCCGCGTCGGCAATCCACCATTGCACCGTCTGGCGTTCGGCGAGCGAGGCGCCGAAGGTGCTGCGCTGCGGTGCGTACTCGCACATCATGTCGAGCGCGCGTTGGGCGCGGCCGACGCACCATGCGGCCATCTGCAGGCGCCGGCTCGACAGGCGTGCCTGCATCGGCGCGAACCCCTGGCCTTCCTGGCCGAGCAGGCGTGCATGCGGTACGCGACAGTCTTCGAGCAGCACCTCGTAGGTCGAGACGCCGCCGATCATGGGGATGCGACGCTCGACGCGAAAGCCCGGGGTGTTGCGGTCGACGATGAACGCCGAGATGGCTGGGCGCCCCACCTTGGTCTTGTCCGTGACGGCCATGACGATGGTCCAGTCCGCGCGTGCGGCGCGGCTGATCCAGATCTTGCGGCCGTTGAGGACCCAGTCGTCGCCGTCGCGCACGGCGCGCGTCGACATCGCCGAAGGGTCGGCGCCCGCGCCGGGCTCCGAAATGGCGATGGCCGAAACCGTCTCTCCGCGTGCGTAAGGGGCCAGGTAGGCGGCGCGCTGCGCGTCGTTGGCGGCGGTCAGCAGCATCCGCAGGTTGGGCGAGTCGGGAGGCAGCTCGTAGGGCGTGATGGTCTTGCCGAATTCCTCGTTCACCCCGACCATCGCCACCACCGGCAGGTCGAGGCCCTCCATTTCGGCGGGCGCATCGAGGCCCCACAGGCCACGGGCCTTCGACACGGTGTCCAGCCGCGCGTGCTCGTCGGCCGAGAGCTCCCAGGGTTCACCGGCAGCCTCCCGTTTCAGCAGGGCCGGTTCCAGCGGCAGCAGGTCTTCGCGCACGAAGCTGGCGACAAGCTCCTTGAGCGTCTGGTGTTCGGGGTCGAGTTCGAAATTCATTCAGGTACTCCGTCGTTGTCTGTGCAAAGCTGATCGAGTGGTCGCTCAGCGACCGGTGAAGTGCGGCGTGCGGCGTTCGGCCATGGCCTTGATGCCTTCACGGAAGTCTTCGCTCAGGAATTGCACCTGTTGCTCGGCCAGCTCCCGTTGGTTGACCGCGCGCACGTCCTGCGCGCAGCCGGCGCGCAAGGTGGCGCGCGTGCTCTGGACCGCGAGCGGCGCCGACCCGGCGATCTCCTGGGCGAGCGCATGGGCGCGCGCCAGCACCTCGTCGGCCGTCACCAGCTCGTCGACCAGGCCGATGGCCAGCGCTTCGGTGCCGTCGATGCGGCGGCCCGTGTAGAACAGCATCGAGGCCCGCTGCATGCCGATCAGGCGAGGCAATGTGTGGCTCAGACCGAAGCCGGGGTGAAAGCCGAGCCGGTTGAAGTTGACGCTGAACCGCGCCTCGGCGCAGGCCACGCGAAAGTCGGCCACCAGCGCAAGCCCGACGCCCGCGCCCACCGCCGCGCCTTGCACTGCCGCGACCAACGGCTTTCGAGCCTCGAAGAGCCGCATGGCATGGGTGTAGAAGTCGGCGGGGTCGACGGCCTGGCCGCCCGAGGGAACGCCCGAGAAGTCGGCGCCGGCACAGAACGACTTGCCTTCGGCCGCGAGCACGATGGCGCGGCAGTCCGCATCGTCGTCGAGCGCGGCCAGGCGATCGGCCAGGTCGCGCATCGTGGCGGCATCGACAAAGTTGTGAGGGCCGCGCCGCAGGGTCAGCGTGACGACATGGGCGTCGCGGCTGTGGGAAATGGAGGGCGAATCGATCATTGGAGTTCGATCCTTGCGGCCGCCGCGATGCGCTTCCAGACGGCGATCTGTTCGCGCTGGAAGTCGCGCAGCTCGTCCTGGCCGCCTTTCATGGTGATCACGTTCTGCCTGGCGTAGAACTCTCGCGTCTCGGGCATGGCGAGGATCTTCACGAACATGTCCGACAGCTTGTCGACCACCGGCTTCGGCGTGTTGGCCGCCACGGCGACGCCCGTCCACGTGTCGGCGCTGAAGCCGCCGATGCCCTGTTCCTGCGCGGTGGGCACATCGGGCAGGCCGGCAAGGCGCTGGTCGGCCGCAATGGCGAGTGCGCGGATCTTGCCGCCGCGCAGCAACTCCATGGTGGCGGTGATGTCGGAAAAGCCCAGATCGGTCTGCCCGGAGAGGGTGGCGTTGACTGCATCGGGCGCGCCCTTGTAGGGCACGTTGAGCAGCTGGATGCCGGCCTTGTCGGCGAACAGTTCACCCATGAGCTGGTAGGCGGCCGACCCCGATGCATAGGTGCGCTGCCCGGGCTTGGCGCGCGCCGCATCGATCAGGTCCTTGAGTGTCTTGTAGGGCGAGTTGGCCGGCACGATGAGCACGATGGGAGAGCGCATGAGCGTCGAGACCGGGGCCAGGTCCTTCACCGGGTCGTACGGCAGTTGCTTGAACAGCGCCACGTTGGTGGCCAGCGTCGAGTTGCTGCCCATCAGCAGGGTGTAGCCGTCGGCAGGCGCGGAGGTCACGGCCTTCACGGCGATGAAGCCGTTGGCGCCCGCGCGGTTCTCGACAATCACCGGCTGTCCTGCCAGCTCGCCCAGCTTTCGCGCGAAGAAGCGTGCGCCGACGTCGGTGCCGGAGCCGGGCGGAAAAGGCACGACGAAATGGATCGGCTTGGACGGATAGGTCGCGGCGGCCTGTTGTGGCTGGGCCTGCGCGAACGGTGCCGCGGCGGATGCCAGCGCGGCCGTGAACGCCGCGGCGCGCAGCATCTTCGACAAAGGGTTCATGAACGTGTCTCCTGTGGTGGAGGTCGGATTCTATGAAGTTACTTGTTGATCGACAAGCAAGTTGATAAGATGACCTTCACCACATCAGCAGAGAACCTTCATGGAAAAACGGCCCCCCACGACACCAGCGGCGAGCGGACCGCTCAAGGGCGTTCGCGTGCTCGACCTGACCTCGGTCGTGCTCGGACCCGTTGCCACGCAGATCCTGGGCGACTATGGCGCCGATGTCATCAAGGTCGAGCCGATCGAAGGCGATCTGATGCGCGCCAACGGGGTGTCGCGCCACGCCGGCATGAGTTCGATCTTCCTGGCCATCAATCGCAACAAGCGCTCCCTGGCGGTCGACCTCAAGAGCGCCGAAGGCCGGCAGATCCTGCTCGAACTCGCGGCGGACGCCGATGTCTTCGTGCACAACATGCGCGTTCCGGCCATTGAACGCCTGGGCCTGGGCTACGACGCGCTGCGTGCGGTACGTCCCGACATCGTCTACTGCGCGGCCACCGGCTTCGGCCAGGACGGCCCGGACCATGCCAAGCCGGCGTTCGACGACATCATTCAGGCCGCCAGCGGTGTCGCGGGGCTGATGTGGCAGTCCACGGGAACGGCCGACTACGTGCCCACGCTGATGGCCGACAAGACCACCGGCATCGTGGTCGTCAATGCGGTGCTCGCGGCACTGTTCCATCGCGAGCGCACCGGAAACGGCCAGTACGTCGAAGTGCCCATGCTCGAGACGATGGTCGAGTTCACCATGGTGGAGCACATGGGCGGGCTCGCCTTCGATCCGCCGACCGCACCCGCGGGCTATGGGCGCGTGGTGAGCGGCGGGCGCAAGCCGGCACCGACGTCGGACGGCTACATCGCCATGCTGCCGTACAGCCCGCAGCAGTGGCTCGCGCTGTTCCGCCGCGTGGGACGGGAAGACCTGGCGGGTGCCTACGACCTGTCGGACCGGCACAAGCTCAACGCGAGCGTTCGCGAGCTCTATCGCGAGCTCCACAGCCTGACACCGACGCGCAGCACCGCCGAGTGGGTCGCGATCTGCGAAGAGCTCGACATTCCCGCCACGCAGATCTGGCGCATCGACGACCTGCCCGAGCACCCGCACCTGAAAGCAGTCGGCATGTTCCAGCCGATGGACCATCCCTCGGAAGGCGCCCTGCAGACCACGCGGCCGGCCACGCTGTTCGGCGCCACGCCGGCGCAGATCCGCAGCGGTGCGCCGCTGCTCGGGCAGCACTCGAACGAGATCCTCGGGGAGCTTGGCTATGCCGGCGACCGGATCGACCGGTTGCTCAGCGCCGGCGTGGTGAAGGATGCCGCATCGCGTCGTTAGACTTCGGGCCCATGAGGACCGCCGCCAAATCGCCGAACACCACGCTCCCTCGCCGAACGCAGATGGAGCGCCGCGCAGCCGCTGAGGCACGCCTGCTGGAAGCGGCCCGCGAGATCGTGTCGCGCAAGGGGTGGGTCGGGATGACGCTCGCCGAAGTGGGCGAGGCGGCCGGCTACAGCCGGGGCCTGGCGGCGCATCATTTCGGAAGCAAGCCTGCGCTGCTGCGTGCGCTGGCTGCCTACATCAACCAGAACTTCATGCACGAGCTCGAGCGCAGCCCACCGGCCGACGAGGGCATGGCATCGTTGCTTTCCTTCGTGGACGTGTACCTGGGACGCGCCGATGGCGGATGGACCAACACCCGCGCCTTGCTGGTGCTGATGGCCGAGGCCACCACCGACGATTCCGAAACCGGCGAAAGCCTGGGGCGCTACAACCAGAGCGTGATCGACTTCCTGGCGTTGCACTTCCGGGCCGCCATCGCTGCAGGCGAAATGCGAAAGGGCGTCGATCCCGCCACAGCTGCTGTCATCGTGCTGGGGGCGCTGCGTGGCGTGATGCTGCAGGCGCTGCTGAAAGAATCGACGGTCGATTTGCGCGCGGTGCAAAAAGAGCTGTCGACGATGATTGTTCAAAGCTTCGCGCAAGACCCCGACGCATGGCAGGGGCCCCGCAGCCGCAATTCGCGGCCGAGGTGAGGGGCCGCGCCGGCTGAATCGAGTCGAACGCCGGGTTGCGGGCCGGGCCGATGGTCTTGCGCCCAGGCAGGTGTCAGCCCGCCAGCCCCTTGTTCGGATTCAGCAGGAATTTCTCCCCGGTAGCCTGCTTCCCATACACCCCGATCGCATCCAGCTGCAGCGCCTCGACCAGCGACACCTCCCGCGTGTAGTGGCTGGCAAACGTCGTCTTCAGTTCCGCGATCACGCGCGAACGCAGCCGCTGCGTGCCTTCATCGCCCAGCTTCTGCAGGAACGGGAACAGCAGCCAGCCGCCCATGCCCCAGGCCATGCCGAAGTTGCGCACGAACTCGGTCGGGCTGCGGTCCAGGCCGCCGTAGATGTAGACCTGCTTGTGCGTGGTCGAGCCGTAGCGGCTGTATTCCTTGGCGGTGCGGTTCAGCGCCGCCTCCATGCAGCCGAGGATCTGGCCGGCCAGCTTGCCGCCGCCCGTGGCGTCGAAGGCCAGCGTGGCGCCGGTGGCGACCAGCGCGTCGGTCAGCTGCTCGAGGAAGTCCGGCGAGCTGGCATTGCAGACGTACTTCGCGCCGATGCCGCGCAGCAGCGCTTCCTGCTCGGGCTTGCGCACGATGTTGACGAGGTCGATGCCGTCCTTCTGGCAGATCTTGTTGAGCATCTGGCCCAGGTTGGACGCGGCTGCGGTGTGCACCAGCGCCTTGTGGCCTTCGCGCTTCATGGTCTCGACCATGCCCAGCGAGGTCAGCGGGTTCACGAAGCACGACGCGCCCTCGGCCGGCGTGGTGCCCGCCGGGAGCTCGAGGCACATCGCCACGGGCACCGCGCGGTACTGCGAGTACATCGCGCCGCCGATGGCCGCCACGGTCTTGCCCAGCAGCGCCTGCGCGGCCGGCGACGAACCGGCCTTGACCACCACGCCCGCACCCTCGTTGCCCACGGGCATCGACTGGTCGAGCCGCGCCGCCATCGACGCGCGCGCGCGTTCGGGCACCGTGGCCGTGACGACGGGGCGATCGGCCGTGCCGGAGGCCACGGCGGTGCTCATGTCGGCGGCGCCGAAGAGCAGGCCCAGGTCCGACGGGTTCATCGGCGAGGCCTCGACGCGGATCACCACCTCGTGGGCCTGCGGTTCGGGCATCGGGTCGTCGTGCAGGGAGAGTTCGAGTTCGCCGTTGGAACGGACGAGGGAGCGCAGTTGGAGTGCCATGGGAAAGCCCCTGTGAAAGGTCGTTCGGAGATGGCCATCGGCCACGGGGCGGCCAGTATAGGAGCGGGTGCGCGCGCCTGCTGGCGCCTTCAAGACACCATGGGGATCACCGGGGCATGGGCCAGCGCGTGGCTCATCCGCAGCGGGTCGAGCCGCTCGATGTAGCGCGGGATGTTGCGCCACAGCGTGTGGTACCCATAGCCGCCGCGCAGCATCTCCTGGCGCGCGCTGTCCTTGTCCCAGTCCTGCACGGCCATGCGGTAGACGGCCGCCACCACGCCCGTGCGGTCGGCGCCGTGCATGCAGTGGATGAGCACCGCCCCGTGCTTTTCGGCCTCGCGCATCGCGACCAGCGCGCGCAGCACCTTGGCGTCGTCGATGGCCCAGGTGTTGATCGGCACGCGCACCAGCAGGATGCCGCTGCCGGCAAACACCTTCCGGTCGTCGTTGAAGGAACGCAGGCTCACGACAGTGCGGATGCCCAGCGACTGCAGCGCCGCCACGTTGGCGCGCCGCGGCTGCGCGCTGCGGTACAGCGTGGGCGTGATGCGGTGCAGGTTCTCGACCTGCAGGGTGTCGAGCGGATCGGCCCAGTGGTCGGGGCGCAGGTCGGCGGTGTCTTGCTTCATCGTGCGCGGCGCGGCCAGTGGCGACGCACCAGGATCAGCAGCGCCACCGCGAGCCCGCCCCAGTAGTCGACCGGCGCGCCCCACAGCCAGTGCTTGTGCCAGAAGGCCTTCACGGGGTTGAAGTTCTCGAAGCCGAAGGCCGGGTTGATGAGAAACCACAGGAAGTCTTCGCAGACCCAAAACACGATCAGCCCCGCGAGCGCCAGCCCCCAGTCGCGCAGCGTCCAGCGCCCCTGGAAGGCCAGCGGCGAGAAGAACACGAGCATCATGAAGGTGAACACCCAGGCGTGGTACCCCGTCATCGCGCGGCCGCCCCAGAACAGGTCGAGCCAGATGTTGTTCTCGATGCGCCAGGTGGGCAGCGAGGTCGCCCAGCCGGCGCCGCCTTCGATCTGGATCTCGGCGTTGGCGAAGAAGAACGCCATCGTCACGACCCACACGAGGTAGACCAGCGTGCGGCCGATGGGGGGCCGTGGCTCCACGGCTGCGCCGCTCATGCGCCGAGGCCCAGCACGCGCTGCAGCACCGCGCGCGCGGCCTGCGGCTTGCCCAGGGCGCGGCTGCGCGCGGCCATGGCCGCGAGCTTGGCGGGGTCGGCCATGAGGCGCGCGACCTTGTAGTCCAGGCCGATGGCGTCGTAGGCCAGCCAGGCGGCGCTTTCTTCCATGAGGAAGCCGGCGTTGTGCTCTTCCTGCCCCGGAATCGGCGAGATCAGCAGCATCGGCTTGCCCAGCGCCAGGCACTCCGACACCGTGAGGCCGCCAGGCTTGGTCACGACCAGGTCGGCCGCGGCCATCATCTTGTGCATCTCGTTCGTGAAGCCGACGGCCACCACGCGGCCCGGATGGCGCTGCGACAGCGCTTCGAGCCGCGCGTGGGCTTCGGCGTTGCGGCCGGCCACGGCGATGACCTGGAACGGCGTGTCGCCGCCGAGCGCCAGCACGCGCTCGACCATGCTCGGCAGGTCGCCCACGCCGGCACCGCCCGAGGCCATCAGCAGCACCGGGCGCGCAGGGTCCAGGCCCAGCGCACTCGCGCAGGCCGCGTGCGCCAGTTCGGGCGCATCGGGCTTGGAAAAAGCCGGCATCACCGGAATGCCCGTGACATGCACGCGCTCGGGCGGAATGCCGCGCGCGCGCAGCCGGAAGGCGACTTCTTCCGTCGCCGCGAGGTAGCCCGTCATGCCCGGCACCAGCCACATGTTGTGCAGGTCGTAGTCGGTGATCTGCAGCCACACGGGGCACTCGATGCGGCCCCGGTTGCGCTCGCGCATCAACAGCTCGGCCGGCAGGAAGTGGGTGCAGATCACGGCGTCGGGCTTGGCGCGGCGGATCTCGCGCACCAGCGCGCCGGTGCTCAGGCGCTCGATGCCGCGGCGCAGCCGCTGCGAGGGCGCGTGGTGCGGCGTGACGTCGGTGCGCTGGTGCAGGTACGACCACAGCTCGGGCGCGCGGTTCACCAGCTGCAGGTACCAGTCGGTGTACACCTTGCGAAAGCCCGCCGGCACATGGGCCATCGCGTCGACATGCACCGCGGTATGCGGCGCGAACGACTGGGCGAGGGTGGCTTCGAGCGCCTGGGCGGCGCGCACATGGCCGTTGCCGGCGCTCACACTGAGGATCAGGAGTTTGGTCATGGATTCGGCGGTCTGGTCGCCGGATTATGGACATGCCATGTGGCACGGCCGATGCACACGCGCCGTGCTGGAAGGATCACCGCCTCAGAGCGGCGCCCGCGACGTGACGAGCTGATTCACGCCGGCGGCCGCCCGCTCGCGAATCGCCTCGAAGGTGGTGTTCGCGACGATGCGTCCGTTCTCGAACACCGTTTGCAGCAGATCGACCTGGCCGCTCGCCAGTGCTTCTTCGCGCAGCGTCTGCACTTCGCCGCGCGCATTGCGCACCAGCGCGAGCCGCCCCTTCTTCGAGGCCTTGTTCACATCGCCCACCGGCGACTTGTAGACATCGCGCCACTCGCCGTTCACCTGCATCGCCGAGCACTTCATCGCCCATTGCATGGTGTCGCGGTTGACCTGCTGCAGCAGGCCGCCGCCCATGCCGAAGGAGATGTTCTCGGTCGAGAAGCCGTTGTGGAAGAAGTTCGAGAGGCACAGCCGCAGCGAGTCGAGGTTCACGCCGTCGCCCTGGATGATGCGCACGTTGTTCAGCACGCGGAACCCCTTGGCATTCGTCGTGGTGCCGAAGCGTTCGGCCAGGATCTGCGCCACCTTGAGCGTGGTTTCGGCCGGGTCGCCCGAGTCGGGCCGCACCACCAGCGTCGCGCCCGAGGCCACCACCTTGGCCTTGAGCTCGTCGCCCCAGATGCGTGCGCAGGCATTGAAGATGTCGTAGCTGTCGCTCACCACCGCGAAGGTCGTGCCGGGCTTGGCGAACTGGTCGACCATGTTGCTGTACGCGTCGGATTCGTGGTCGCGACCCCAGCCCGTGATGGTGCTGTGCTCGGCCGCGGGAATCGAGAAGCCCGCCACGTCGCAGTCGTAGTAACGACGCGCCGCCACCAAGGCGGCCAGCGTGTCGGTGCCCATGAAGTTGACCAGGTGGGCCATGCCGCCGAGCGCCGCCGACTCCAGGCTCGACACGCCGCGCGCGCCGAAGTCGTGCAGCCTGAACGCGATCTGGCCTTGCGGGTCGTCGCAGGTCGCTTCGAGGTAGCGCAGCAGCGTGGTGCGTGCGGCGGCCGAGAGCGTGGCCACCGTGGTCGGGTACCAGATGGCACGCAGCAATTCGGTTTCGAGAAAGCTCGTGACCCAGAAGAATTCGGGGTCGGTGTTCTCGATGGTCGCGAGCACGTTGTGCACCGGCAGCACGCTGCCCTCGGGGACCGCGCGGATGCGCACGGGCATCAGTCCGTCGTGCTTCTCGATCAGCCGCAGCCACCCTTCGCGGTTGAAGGGTTCGCCGTGCACGGCCATCATCGCAGCGGCCTCCTCGACGTCGCTGCGCGTCACCGGCGTCTGCAGGTACTCGCGCAGGTACGCCTGCAGGCCGAAGAACAGCGAATGGCTGAAGAGCCCGCCGCGCGATTCGATGTAGCTGTGGACCGTCTGCGTGCCGGGCGGGTACTGCATCCAGTGCGACACCTTGTAGGAGTCGGTGCGCAGCAGCAGGTTGTTGCCCAGGGGCGAGGAGGTGAGGTTGCGGTTCATGTGAAAGCTCCTTTCACGTGGGCCCCGTCAACCGGAGCCCGTTCTTGCTGACAAAGCCTGGTCGTTCAGTTCTTGCCCAGGCCACCCAAAAAATGGTTTGCGATGAAGTAGTGGTCTTCGTAGATGCGGTCCGGCATCCCGAGGAACTCGGCAATCGGCACCCACCGCACGGCGGCCGCGTCGTCGTCGGCACGCACATCCGACAGGCCCGTCCACTGGTTGTGGGCCAGCTCGAAGAAGAAGCCGTGCGTGATCGTGCGGCCGCGCTGCGAGCGGTCGGGCGCATCGAACACGTGGCTGGCCTTCATGCTGCCGTTGAGCACGGGCACGGGCACCTTGAGGCGGGTTTCTTCCTTCAGCTCGCGGATGGCTGCGTCCTGCAGCCGCTCGTGCTGGCCGACGAAGCCGCCGGGCAGGGCCCACGTGCCCTTGCCGGGATGAAACTTGCGCTGCACCAGGAGGATGTGGCCGGCCTCGACCACGATGGCATCGACCGTGGTGTAGATCGGCGGAAAGTCGCTGCCCGCATAGCGGTACTTGTCGCGGTAGTCGACGAGGAAGGCGCGCTCGTCGCAGAGCTCGGCATAGTCGGCGGTGCCGGTGAACTTGTCGAGGAAGGCGGCGGTGCCGTCGGGCAGGTCGGCGCGTGCGAGCTGGCCTCGGTTCTCGGGGTCGAAATAGAGGTTGCGCACGTCGGTGGCGTTGAGGCTTTCCACGCTGTGCTGGCCCACGAACTCCCAGTGCGGGAAGAGCTTGAGGTAGTAGCTGGAGCTGTCCTTCAGGTGCCCCACCAGCGCGACCTTGGCCTGCGCCGCGGGCACATGGCCATCCTGCTGGATCAGCCGCTCGACGGCAGACTGGATCGACGCGATCCAGATCTGGTCGTTGTAGGGCGAGTCGCCGACGCCGACGACGCTCACGCGCATCTGCTCGGTGCCGCGCAGGCACGCGCGCACCATGCGTTCGCGTTCATCGAAGGTGAAGGGGTCCTTGACGCTGCGGGGCTTGCGGTCGGAGCCGACCACCACGATGACCCGATCGGCGGCGCGAAGGCCTTCTTCGATGAGTCGCTGGTGACCGAAATGAACGGGCTGGAAACGCCCGATGACGATGGCGTACTGAAACTTGCGTGTGTTTGGCATGCTCACTTGGGAATCCCCCAAAAAGGGCGCAATCAACTTGCGCCTGGATTCAGGATAGCACCGGTGCGACGCATCGATCAAGCGTTCCTTGCCGCACGTGGCGGGCGGCCGATGGCAAACGGCCAGATACTCGCAGGGCGCATTTGCTAGGATTTGCCCCCCCATGACCGAGCCCTCCACCTCTCCCCACGCGCCCGTGCGCCTCAACAAACGCATGGCCGAACTCGGCCTGTGCTCGCGCCGCGAGGCGGACGACTGGATCGCGCAGGGCTGGGTGCGCGTCAACGGCAAGCCCGCCGAGATGGGCGTGAAGGTCACGCCCAACGACCGCATCGAGGTCGACAAGGCCGCCAAGGGGCAGCAGGCGAACCAGGTCACGATCCTCATCAACAAGCCCATCGGCTACGTGAGCGGGCAGGCCGAAGACGGCCACGAGCCGGCGGTCACGCTGTTCACGCCGCAGAACCGCTGGTCGGAAGACAACGCGCGCTTCTTCTTCGGCCCGCAGCAGCTGCGCGGCCTGGCGCCGTGCGGGCGGCTGGACATCGACTCCACCGGCCTGCTCGTGATGACACAAGACGGCCGCATCGCGCGCCAGCTCATCGGCGAAGACTCGACGATGGACAAGGAATACCTCGTGCGCGTGGCCTACCACGGCCTGGACCAGCCCGCGCCCACCGGCCAGCTGGTGCGCCTGGACGACGACGACCCGGTCACCACCAACGTGCAGGCGGTGTTTCCGCCCGCCATGTTGGCCCGGCTGCGACACGGTCTGAGCCTGGACGGCCAGGCGCTCAAGCCGGCGCGCGTCGAGTGGCAGAACCCCGAGCAGCTGCGCTTCGTGCTCACCGAAGGCAAGAAGCGCCAGATCCGCCGCATGTGCGAGCTGGTCGGCCTCAAGGTGGTGGGCCTGAAGCGCGTGCGCATCGGCAAGGTGATGCTGGGCAACCTGCCGGTGGGGCAGTGGCGCTACCTGGCGCCGCACGAGAAATTCTGACGACCTGCCCATGGCCGCGGTGCTGAGCCGGCGCGCGCTGAATCGGGCCACGCTCGCGCGGCAGATGCTGCTGGCGCGGCGCAAGGCGAGCGTCGCGCAGGCCATCGAAAAGCTGGCCGGGCTGCAGGCGCAGGCGCCCAACCCGCCCTACGTCGGCCTGTGGAGTCGGCTCGAAGGCTTTCACCGCGCGCAGCTGACCGACGCGCTGAAGAACCGCCGCATCGTGCGCATGTCGACGCTGCGTGCGACCCTTCACTTGATGACCGCATCGGACGCGTGGGCCTGGCGGCCGTTGCTTGAACCCGTGCACCAACGCGGCCTGTCGGGTCTGCATGCGCGGGCCCTTGAAGGCGTCGACCGCGCGGCCGTGGTGAAGGCGGGCCGTGCACTGCTCGGCGACGGGCCGCTCACAGGCACCGCCCTCGGCCAGGCGCTCGCGGCGCGCTGGAAAGACCACGCGCCGGCCTCGCTCGCCGCACTCATCCGCAACAACGTGCCGCTGGTCCACCTGCCGCCCGCGGGCAGCTGGAACTCGCACCAGAACGCGCTGCTGCAGCCGCTCGGTGATTGGCTCGGCGATGCCACTGCCGGCATCGCCGCTGCCACGCAGGACGACCTGCTCCTGCGCTACCTCGCCGCCTTCGGCCCCGCGACGCTGGCCGATGCCGGCGCGTGGTCGGGCCTCTCCGGCTGGAAGGCCGTGGCCGATCGATTGAGGCCGCAGCTGCGCGTGTTCACCGGCGAGGAGGGCCAGGAGCTCTTCGACCTGCCGCGCGCGCCGCGCCCCGACCCCGATACGCCCGCGCCGCCGCGTCTGGTCGCCGAATGGGACAACCTGCTGCTCTCGCACGCCGACCGCCGCCGCGTGCTCGACGAGGCGCACCGCGCCCGCGTGTTCACCATCAACGGCATCGTGCGCGGCACGGTGCTGCTCGACGGCTTCGTGGCGGGCACCTGGAAGATCGAGCGCGCGACGCGCACGGCCACCGTGGTGCTGGAGCTCTTCGTGCGCTGGTCGGCGGCCGACCGGCGCGGCGTGGAAGAAGAGGCGCTGCGCCTGCTGGCCTTTGCCGCGGACGCAGAGGACGAGCGGCACGCCGTCCGCGTCCTGCGGCCCTAAGCCCCGCCTAAGTCTTCGCGCCTACGCTGCGCCGAGGCGCAGGGCCCCTGACGATCATCCCGGTCGCGTGCTACCTTGCGCGCAAAGGAGTCGCCGCGATGCGCGTGCTGCTGGTGGAAGACGACGAAATGATCGGGCGCAGCCTGAAGCAGGCGCTCGAGGGCGCGGGCTGGTCGGCCGACTGGGTGCGCGACGGCGAGCTGGCGCACAGCGCGCTCGGCGACGGCGGCTACACCTGCGTGCTGCTCGACCTGGGCCTGCCCCGCCAGGACGGCACCGAGGTGCTGCGCCGCGCGCGCGAACGCGGCGACGCCACGCCCGTGCTGGTGCTCACCGCGCGCGACGGCCTGGACGACCGCATCCACAGCCTGGACCTCGGCGCCGACGACTACCTGCTCAAGCCCTTCGAGTTCCGCGAGCTGCTCGCGCGCATGCGCGCCGTGGTGCGCCGCCGCGACGGCGCCGCGCATTCGCTGATCGGCACCGCCGCGCTGCAGCTGGACCTCACGACGCGCGAAGTGGCCGTGAACGGCGTGCGCGAGGCGCTCACCGCGCGCGAGTTCGCGCTGCTGCATGCGCTGCTGGAGCGGCCCGGCGCCATCCTCTCGCGCGAGCAGCTCGAGAACCGCATCTACGGCTGGGGCGACGAGGTGACCAGCAACGCCATCGACGTGCTGATCCACGGCATGCGCCGCAAGCTCGGCGCCGACGCGATCCGCAACGTGCGCGGGCTGGGCTGGCGAGTGGCTGCATGACCGATGCGGCCCGCCGCTGGTGGCGACCGCGTTCGCTGCGCACCCAGCTGCTGCTGTGGCTGGTCACGCTGCATGTGGTGGCGGCGGTGCTCACGGCATGGTTCTCTTTCCTGGCCTACGGCAACCTCGTGCACAACGCACTCGACGACCAGATGCGGCTGGTGGCCGAGTCGTACGCGGGCAACGATCCGCCCAAGACCCCGCGCGCGATGGACGGCGAGGCGGCCTTCTCGCGCGGCGCCTTCGTGGTGCAGATCTGGAGCGCCGACGGCGCCACCTTGCGCGCGAGCTCGTGGCCCGCGCTGTCGGTGCCGCTGCAACCGGGCAGCGGCTTCAGCGACGTGCACGCCGAAGGGCCCGCGCATTCGCGCTGGCGCGTGTTCACGGCCGAGCCCGCGCCGCATGCCGACGCGCCGCGCGTGCAGGTGCTGCAGAACGAGGACTACCGCCATCGCCGCGCGCTGCGCCGCGCCCTGCTCGAAGGCCTGCCGATCGCGCTGTTGCTGCCGGCGGCGTTGCTGGTGCTGTGGCTCATCGTGTCGGCTGCCTCGCGCTCGCTGCGCGGCGTGGCGCGCGACGTGGCCTCGCAGGACGAGCGCCGCCCCACCGAGCTGTCGCTGGCGCGCGTGCCCGACGAGATCACGCCGCTGGTGGGCGCCTTCAACCACCTGCTGTCGCGCGTGCGCAGCGCCTTCGCCACGCAGCGGCGCTTCGTGCAGGACGCGGCGCACGAGCTGCGCACGCCGATGGCCGCCATCGGCCTGCAGATCGAGAACCTGCGCGCGCACGTGCCGGCCGGCGAAGCCACCGAGCGCTTCAACCAGCTGGAGGCCGGCGTGACACGCGCGCAGCACCTGATCGAGCAGCTGCTGCAGCTGTCGCGGCAGGACGCGCCGCCGTCGGATGCGCCGGGCGAGCGGGTCGACATCGAGGCGCTGCTGCGCGAAAGCCTGGGCCAGCGCATGGTGCTGGCCGATGCGCGGCGCATCGACGTGGGCTTCGAAGGTCTGACCGGTGCGGTGGTGACCGCGCCTTCGTCCGAACTGCGCAGCGTGTTCGACAACCTGATCGACAACGCGCTGCGCTATGCGCCCGAAGGCGGCGTGGTCGATGTGCGGCTGCACCGCGTCGACGGGCAGGCGGTGGTCGATGTGCTCGACAACGGGCCGGGCATTCCGCCGGCCGAACTGGAGCGCGTGTTCGACCGCTTCTTTCGCGTGCCGGGCGCGGCGGCGGGCGGCAGCGGGCTGGGCCTGGCGATCGCGCGCACGGCGGCCGAGCGGCATGGCCTGCGCATCGAATTGCGCAACCGCGACGACGGACCGGGGCTGAGGGCGCGGGTGCTGCTGCCGACGTAGTCATCGCGCGGTGCTCACTCCCGGCTCATTCTTCGCTCACGCTGGCCTCAGTCAGGCTGCCTAGAGTGGCTGCAGGTCCTGCTGCGCGCGGTCCGCGCGACGGCACCGGACCGGAGACAACCTGCCCTCAGGAGAACACACCATGCGCACTTCGTTCCAGCTTCTTGCCGTTGCTTCCTTCGCCGCGTTCGCGGCCCTGGGCACGGTCAACGCCTCCGCCGAAACCACCGACGGTTCGGACTTCCATCCGCTGCAGATGAATTCGCCGGAGAACCCGGAGGTGCAGGCCGGCGCGATGGCGGCGGCACGTCCGAGCGGCACGGAGCCCATCGGGCAGTCGACGTCGGCGCCGGCGATGAATTCGATGACGCCGGTGTCCGACATCCAGGCCGGCGCCTATGCGGCGTCGCACCCGACGGGCACAGAGCCCATCGGGCAATCGACTTCACTGCCGATGGTGAAGTCGGGCAGCGGAAGCTGAGCCTCTAGCTTCCGCTGCAGGAAGCTCAGTCGTCGTTGCTGCTGAGCAGTGCGCGGTAGATCACCGCGCCGATGATCGCGCCCACGATCGGGGCGACCCAGAACAGCCACAGCTCCGACACCGCATACGACGGGCCGAACAGGGCCGGGCCGGTGCTGCGCGCCGGGTTCACCGAGGTGTTGGTCACGGGGATCGACACCAGGTGGATCAGCGTCAGGCACAGGCCGATGGCCATGCCCGCGAAGCCGGCGGCCGCGCGCTTGGCGGTGGCACCCAGGATCACGATCAGGAACACGGCGGTCATCACCACTTCGCTGATGAGCGCGGCCGTCATGCCGTACTTGCCGGGCGAGTGCTCGCCGTAGCCGTTGGTGGCAAAGCCGCCGATGTCCGCGCCCGGCTTGCCGGTGGCGATCAGGTACAGCACGCCGGCTGCGGCGATGGCGCCCAGCACCTGCGACACGATGTAGCCCGGCAGCTGCCCGGCCTTGAAGCGGCCCGCGGCGGCGAGGCCGATCGACACGGCCGGATTGAAGTGGCCGCCCGAGATCGGACCGAGCGCATAGGCGCCGGTGACCACCGTCAAACCGAAGGCCAGCGAGACGCCGAGCAGGCCGATGCCGACGCCCGGAAAGGCCGCGGCCAGAACTGCGCTTCCGCAGCCTCCGAGCGTGAGCCAGAAAGTACCAATGAATTCTGCAGACCACTTTTTGTAGGTACTGTGTTCCATAACGCTCCATCCTGAAGTTGAGAAAGCACGCACGGCGGGAGCCGAACGCGGGCCGCATTCTAGGAACGGGAATTGGAGGCGTCGAGCAAACCGGCGCGCTTAGCGGCAACTGTTCACGAATGCTGTGGATTTGTGCCCTGCAGCATTTGCAAATGGTCGGGCGAAGGCGGGGCTGCGTCACATCGTCGTCATGCCATCGTCACGACGACCTTGCCGAACGCGCCGCGTTCCAGGTGGTCGAGCGCGGCGGGCAGCGCGTCGAAGCCGTAGCGCGCGGCGATCACCGGCTTGAGCGCGTTCGCATCGACCGCGCGCACCAGCTCTTCGAGCGCACGCCGGTGGCCGACGCCGATGCCCTGCACCGTCACGCGGCCGAGCACCATCGCGTAGAACGACGCGCTCAGCGTGTCGCCGCCGAGCATGCCGATGATCGACACGCGCCCGCCCTGCTTCACGGCCTGCAGCGAGCGGTCGAGGTCGGGGCCGCTGGAGAGTTCGAGCACATGGTCGGCGCCGCGCCCGTGCGTGAGCCGGCGCACTTCGGCGGGCCAGTCGCTGTCGCGCGCGAGCACGTGCGTGGCGCCGAGCGCGCGTGCCGCGGCCTGCTTGTCGGCGCTGCCCGTCACCACGATGGCCTGCGCGCCGTGCAGCCGCGCAAGCTGCAGGCCGAACAGCGCGACACCGCCGGTGCCGTGGACCAGCACCGTCTCGCCCGCGCGCAGGGCGCCGGTTTCCACCAGCGCGAACCACGCCGTGAGGCCGGCGCAGGGCAGCGTGCTCGCCTCCTCGAGGCTCAGCGTGGCGGGCGCGGCCACGGCCCAGTTCGCGTCGATGCACACGTGCGAGGCCAGCATGCCCGGGCCGGGGCCGCCGAGCAGCGTGGTGTCGGCGTGCCAGTGGCTGTCGGTCCAGCCGCCCCAGAAGGTGTTGATCACGCGGTCGCCCACGGCAAAGCGACGCACGCCGGGGCCCACGGCCACCACGGTGCCCGCCATGTCCGAGCCGGGCGTGAAGGGCAGCGCGAGCGCCATGCCCATGCCGTCGCGCACCATGAGCAGGTCGCGGTAGTTGAGCGCCACCGCGCCCACGCGCACGAGGATCTGGCCCGGGCCTGGCGAGGGCATCGGCGCTTCGGCCTGTGCGAGGTGGGCGCGGCCCAGTCGGGGAAGCTGCCAGCGGCGCAGCACGTCGGGTTCTTGCATCGGAAAAGGCTCCATCGGAAAAGATCGGCCTCGATGCTATTGACGATGAAAACGATCCGGTGGTGGATAATTTTCCGAAAAATGGTGCTTGAAAGTATCCAATGAGCCAACGCCTGCAAGGCATCGAGGAGTTCGTCGCGGCGGTGGAGGCGGGCAGCTTCGCGCTCGCCGCGCAGCGCCTGCACGTCACCCGTTCGGCCGTCGCCAAGAGCGTCGCGCGGCTCGAGGCGCGGCTGGACACGCGCCTCTTCTTGCGCACCACGCGCAGCCAGAGCCTCACCGAGGAAGGGCACGGCTACTACGAGCGCTGCCGTCGCGCGCTGGCCGAGCTGGAGGCGGCCGAGGCGCTCACCGACGCCGCGCGCCACACGGCCGCCGGCCTCGTGCGCCTGAGCATGCCGGCGATGCTGGGGCGGCTCAAGGTCGGGCCGCTGCTGCTCGCATTGGCGCGCCAGCATCCGCAGCTGTCGCTGGAGCTGGCCTTCAACGACCGGCGCGTCGACCTCGTGGAAGAGGGGCTCGACCTGGCCATCCGCAGCGGCGAGCTCGACGACAGCGCGGGGCTCGTGGCGCGGCCGGTCGGCGTGCAGTGGATGCTGCTGTGCGCCGCGCCCGCGTACCTGGCCGAACGCGGCCATCCGCGCGACTTTGCGGCACTGGTCGCGCCGCACGAGGCCGTGTACTACGCCCGCGACGGGCAGGTCTCGCCCTGGCGTTTTCGCGAAGGCGACGCGGAGGTGGAGGCCGCGCTGCCCTCGCGGTTGCGCTGCGACAGCGCCGAGGTGCTGCTGGAGGCCGCCATCGGCGGCATGGGCCTGGCGCGGTTGCCGGCCTGGCTGGCGGCCGACGCGCTCGCGGCCGGCACGCTGGTGCGCGTGTTCGACGAGCCCGAGCCTTTCGGTTTTCCGCTGCACGTGATCCGCACGCCGAGCCGCTACCTGCCGCTGAAGACGCGCGTGGTGATCGACTGGCTGGTGGAGCATTTGCCGCCGCTGCTGGCGACACGCTGAGCCCACGAACGCCGACGGGCGCTATCCTGCGCTTTCAAACAACGAGGAGACCTGCGCATGCCTTCCATTGCCCCCCGACACACCGTGAGTGCCTTGGCCACCGCCTGCCTGGGCGCGGCGCTCCTGCTCGGGGCGTCGCAGGCCGCCGCGCAGGGCACCGTCAACGCGCTGTGCAGCACCGACGCGGGCTGGTGCGAGGCGGCCGCCACGGCCTTCACGCGCGAGACCGGCATCAAGGTGCAGCAGGCCCACAAGGGCACCGGCGAAATCGGTGCGCAGCTGCGCGCCGAAGCCGCCAACCCCAAGACCGACCTCTGGTGGGGCGGCACCGGCGACCCGTTCCTGCAGGCCGCCGAGCAGGGCCTGCTCGAGCCGTACCGGCCGGCCTACATCAACGACCTGCACGACTGGTCGGTGCGCCAGTACGCCATGTCGCAGAACATGGTGGGCGGCTTCTACACGAGCGCCATGGGCTTCGGCTTCAACACCGAGCTGCTGAAGAAAAAGAAGCTCGCCGAGCCCAAGTGCTGGGCCGACCTCATCAAGCCCGAGTACAAGGGCGAGATCGAAATCTCGCACCCCGCCACTAGCGGCACGGCCTACACCGTCATCGCGGGCCTGGTGCAGCAGATGGGCGAGGAGCCCGCGTTCGACTACCTGAAGAAGCTGCACAAGAACGTCACCAGCTACACGCGCAGCGGCCAGGCCCAGGCGCCCAACGTGGCCAAGGGCGAGGTGGCGATCGGCGTGAGCTTCATCTTCGGCTTCGAGCGCTGGCGGCACGACAAATTTCCGGTGAAGACCGCCGCGCCCTGCGAGGGCACGGGCTTCGAGATCGGCGGCATCGCGCTCGTGAAGGGCGCGCGCAACAAGGAGAACGCCAAGCGCTACTACGACTGGCTCATGAGCCCCGCGGGCCAGTCCATCGGCGCCAAGGCCGGCAGCCTGCAGTCGCCGGCCAACAAGACCTTCAAGCCCGATCCGCGCATTCCGTCGATGGAGAGCGTGAAGCTCATCAAGTACGACTTCGAGAAGTACGGCAAGGCGGCCGAGCGCAAGCGGCTCATCGACCGCTGGACGCGCGAAGTCGAATCCCAACCGCGCTGAAAGCGCGGCGCTGAGCCGACAGCCGTGTGACAAAGTTCGCGCGGCCTTGCGCTCGTTGTTTTTTGGCGCGACAACCCCAGTTCATAAAGTTGGCAAGGCCGCCGCCCGCCACGGGCGGCTCGCCTTAGAATTTTTTGGCTTCGATCCCTTTCTTTCCCATGGCTGATTCCTCCAATACCAAACTCCCGTTCCAGGCTGAAGTCGCGCAACTGCTGCACCTCGTCACGCATGCGCTGTACTCCAACAAGGAAATCTTCCTGCGCGAGCTGATCTCGAACGCGTCCGACGCGTGTGACAAGCTGCGCTTCGAGGCGCTCGACCACCCCGCGCTCTACGAAGACCAGCCCGACCTGGACGTGCGCCTGACCTTCGACAAGGCCGCGCGCACCCTCACCATCACCGACAAGGGCATCGGCCTGTCGCGCCAGGAAGCCATCGACAACCTGGGCACCATCGCCAAGAGTGGTACCAAAGACTTCATGAGCCGCCTGAGCGGCGACCAGAAGGCCGACGCGCAGCTCATCGGCCAGTTCGGCGTGGGCTTCTATTCGGGCTTCATCGTGGCCGACAAGATCACGGTCGAGTCGCGCCGCGCGGGCCTGCCCGCCGACCAAGGCGTGCGCTGGGTGAGCGGCGGCGCCGGCGACTTCGAGGTGGCCGACATCACGCGCGCCGCGCGCGGCACCAGCATCACGCTGCACCTGCGCGACGATGCCGACGAATACCTCAACGCCTGGAAGCTCAAGCAGATCGTCGGCAAGTACTCCGACCACATCTCCCTGCCCATCCTGATGGAAAAGGAAGAGTGGAAAGACGGCGAGAACGACCAACCCGGCGACATGGTGAAGACCGGCGAGTGGGAAACGGTGAACAAGGCCAACGCCCTGTGGAGCCGCCCCAAAAAGGACATCACCGCCGAGCAGTACGAAGAGTTCTACAAGAGCATCAGCCACGACTTCGAGGCGCCGCTGGCCTGGAGCCACAACCGCGTCGAAGGCAGCACCGAGTACACGCAGCTGCTGTACATCCCGTCCAAGGCTCCGTTCGACCTGTGGAACCGCGACAAGAGCGCGGGCGTCAAGCTGTACGTCAAGCGCGTCTTCATCATGGACGACGCCGAGGCGCTGCTGCCCAACTACCTGCGCTTCGTGAAGGGCGTGATCGACTCGGCCGACCTGCCGCTGAACGTGAGCCGCGAGCTGCTGCAGGAAAGCCGCGACGTGAAGGCCATCCGCGAAGGCAGCACCAAGCGCGTGCTGTCGATGCTCGAAGACCTGGCCAGGAAGCAGAAGACCGCGCCCGAGAGCGGCGAAGGCAAGGTCGACGTGGGCTCGGGCGAATCGGTGCCCGCCCCCGAGCCGACCGAAGGCGTGACCGATGTGGTCGACAAGAACACCACCCCCGCCGCCGAAGCCGCCGCCGAGTACGCCGACGAATCGGGCAAGTTCGCCAAGTTCTACGCCGAGTTCGGCGCGGTGCTGAAGGAAGGCCTGGGCGAGGACATGGGCAACCGCGACCGCATCGCCAAGCTGCTGCGCTTTGCCTCCACCACGAGCGACGTCGCGAGCGTGAGCTTCGCCGACTACAAGGCGCGCATGAAGGACGGCCAGGACGCCATCTACTACATCACGGCCGACAACCTCGCCGCCGCCAAGAACAGCCCGCAGCTCGAAGTCTTCAAGAAGAAGGGCATCGAGGTGCTGCTCATGACCGACCGCGTCGACGAGTGGGCGCTGAACTACCTCAACGAGTTCGACGGCACGCCGCTGCAGAGCGTGGCCAAGGGCGCGGTCGACCTGGGCAAGCTGCAGGACGAAGCCGAGAAGAAGGCCGCCGAGGAAGCCGCCGAATCGTTCAAGCCGCTGCTCGAGAAGCTGAAGGAAGCGCTCAAGGACAAGGCCGAGGACGTGCGCGTGACCACGCGCCTGGTCGACTCGCCCGCCTGCCTCGTGGTGGAAGACGGCGGCATGAGCACGCAGCTCGCGCGCATGCTCAAGCAGGCCGGCCAGCCCGCGCCCGACCTCAAGCCCGTGCTCGAAGTCAACGCCGAGCACCCGCTGGTGAAGAAGCTCGAAGGCTCCGCGCATTTCGACGACCTCGCGAACATCCTGTTCGACCAGGCCCTGCTGGCCGAAGGCGGCCTGCCGGCCGACCCGGCTGCCTACGTGAGGCGCGTCAACGCGCTGCTGGTGTGAACGCCCGGCCGCGCATCGTTCGTCGCGCAGCGGCTGCCACCTCGGCGCTGCTGCTGTTGCTTCTGGTGGGCGGCTGTTCGCACTATCACATCGGCATTCCGCTGGTGCCCGGGCTCTCGCTCGGGCTCGGTGCCACCAAGGACGGCAATTTTTCTGTCGGCCTGAACACCGGCTGGGGCCCGCTCGGCGCGGGCGTGGCGCTGCACGACAACGGCGCCGTGACCGGCTCGGCCAGCGTCGGTGTGGGGGTCGGCGTCGGGCCGATCGGCACCGGCGTGGGCGTCGGCAAGAGCGTGGTGCTGCACAACCCGTACGAGACGGCGCCAGCGCCCGGGCAAGCGACGCCGGCCGTGGTGGTGCCTGCCGGCACACCGCCCGCCACGCCCGTCACTGTCACCAAGGCCGGCGTCACGCGGCCCATGGCTCCGTCGCCGCAGCCGTCACCACCGATCGCCGCCGCACCCGTGCCGGCGGCTCGCGTGTCCTACCGCGCCCCCGCTGCGAAAACAGCGGTCGTGGCCGGCGAAGCAGGCACGCCCGGCAATCCCATCGCGCCCTGATGGTCGCGCCCCTCCCACCCCTGACCGCGCCGCGGCCCGGCGCGAGGCTGCCCTTTCCATGAGTCTCAGTACCGAAGCCGTCCTTGCGCTTGCGCCGGACGACGCCTCCGCGAAGGCCGCCAAAGGCCTGCTCGCGCCCGCCAAGTGGCCCACGCTCGGGCATTCCGACGACGCCGTCTGGGGCGAATGCCAGGGCAGCGGCAGCAAGCCCTACCAGACGCAGGTCGACCTGTCGGGTCCGGTGTTTCGCTGCTCCTGCCCGAGCCGCAAGTTCCCCTGCAAGCACGGCCTGGCGCTGATGCTGCTGCGCGCGCAGAGCGAAGCCAGCTTCACCGCCGGCGCGCCGCCGCCGTGGGTGGCCGACTGGCTCGCCTCGCGCCGCGAGAAGGCTGAGAAGAAAGAAGCCCGCGCCGCCGAACCCGCGGCCGCGCCCGATCCCGCCGCGGCCGCCAAGCGCGACGCGCAGCGCTGGAAGCGCATCGAGGCCGGCGTGCAGGAGCTCGCGCGCTGGCTCGACGACCAGACCCAGCGTGGCCTGGCCGCGCTTGGCAGCGAGCAGGCCGAAGGCTGGGCCGCCATGGCCGCGCGCATGGTCGATGCGCAGGCGCCGGGGCTTGGCCAGCGCATCACGCAGGCGGCCGAGCTGATCGGCGCCGGCGAGGGCTGGCCCGCGCGGCTGCTCGACCGGCTGGGCCGGCTGCAACTGATCGTCGATGCGGTGCCGCGCCGCGACAGCCTCTCGCCCGCCACGCGCGCCGACCTGCGCGCCGCGCTCGGCTGGCCGCAGGACCGCGAGGCGCTGCTGGCCGACGGCGAACGCGTGAGCGACCACTGGCTCGTGCTGGGCCAGTGCCTCGACGAGCGTGACACCAAACTCGTCGAGCGCCATGTGTGGCTGCAAGGCCGCGCGAGCGGACGCCGCGCGCTGCTGCTCGACTACTCGCACGGCGGACGCGGCTTCGAGACCGGCTGGGTCAGCGGCAGCGAACGCGCGGCCGTGCTGTGCTTCTATCCCGGCCACGCCTCGCAGCGCGCGGTGGTGGCCGAGCTGCCGGCCGAGGCCGCATCGACCGCCGCGCCGGTCGCCGCCCCCGACGAAACCGGCGAATGGCAACGCATGGCCCAACAGATCGCGGCCAACCCGTGGCAGCCGCTGCTGCCCCTGGTGTGGGCCGATGCCGTGCCCGCGCGGCACGGCGACCAGTGGTGGCTGCGCCTGGGCGCCGCGTCGCAGGCCCTGCCGATGCAGCTGGCCGCGGCCGAAGCCTGGCAGCTGCTGGCGCATTCGGGCGGCGCGCCGCTGCGCGTGTTCGGCGAATGGGACGGCGAACACTTCGCGCCGCTCACCGCGTGGGCGGCTGAGGGTGGAACACCCGTCTGGACCTTGAGCGGAGCGCGCGCATGAGCCACTGGAACACCTTGCTGCAGACCGCGCTTGTCGGCACTGCACGCCAACCCGTGCCGGCCGCCGACGGCATGGCCGGCGATTTCGGCGCGCTGCTTCAAGCACTGCAACAACCCACCGACACCGCGCAGGGCCTGCTGCTGCGCGTCGCGGGCGCCGTGGCCGTGGGCCGCCGCGCGGGCTTCGTTGCACCGGGCCTGCCGGCCGACGACGCACCGCCCGCCGCCAACGACACCTGCCCCGCGCTCGGCGACCCCGCCTTGCTCGCCGTGATCGCCGATGCACTCGCCAGCGGCCCGCAGCGCCTGCAGCACGAAGTGCTAGCGGTACTCGCCGCTGCCGGCTGGCGCCTGCCGCCCAGCCTGCTGCCCGCCGCGCTCGATGCCGGCCGCCGCGACACTGCGCTGCGTCCCGCCGTCGTCCTCGCGCTCGGCGAACGCGGGCGCTGGCTGGCCGCGCGCAACGACGACTGGCGCTACGCCGTCGGCGCCAGCGCGCAGGCTGACACCCAGACCCGCTGGGACGAAGGCAGCATCGACCAGCGCCGCGCCGTGCTGGCCGAGCAACGCCGCGACGACCCGGCCGGCGCGCGCGAACGCCTCGCCGCCGAGCTGCCGCAGCTGCCCGCCAAGGAGCGCGCCGAGCTGCTCGGCGCACTGGCCGAGAACCTCGGCCCCGACGACGAAGCGCTGCTCGAAGCCCAGCTGAAAGACCGTGCGCGCGACGTGCGCCAGACCGTGGTCGAGCTGCTGCAGCGCCTGCCGGCCAGCGCGCATGTGCGGCGCGTCGAAGCCTTCCTCGCGCCGCTGCTGTCGTCGCAAGGCGCGACGTGGCAACTCAACGCCCCCGAGGTCGCCGACCCGCGCTGGAAGGACGACGCCATCGACGCCGCGCGCCCCACGCACGACAGCCTCGGCGAGCGCGCGTGGTGGCTCTACCAACTGGTGCGCCAGATGCCGCTTGCGTGGTGGACCGCGCGCACCGGCCTGACACCCGCTGCACTGCTCGACTGGGCCGCCAAGGGCGACTGGCACGACGCGCTGCTGCGCGGCTGGAACGAGGCCGTGCTGGCCGCGCCCGATTTCGACTGGTGCGACGCGCTGCTCGATCGCCCGCGCGCCCACCGCGGCGGCGTGGGCCCGCTGCTGGCGCTGCTGCCGCGCGAGCGTCGCGAGCGCCACTGGGCGACGCAGCTCGGCGATGCCGGCCAGGGCGTGCAGGACGTCGTCGCGTTCGCCGACCAGGCCAGCGCGCCCGGCGACACGCCGTCGGCCGCGCTGTCGCTGCGCATCGCCCAGGCGCTGCGCATGCGCGTCGAGCGCGGCGACCTCGTCAACGACTACGTGCTGCGCCAGGTGCTCGGCACCGCCGCCGCGCTGCTGCACCTCGATGCACTGGCGCTGCTGGCCGATCTGCCGCGCGCGGCCGAGGAAAGCCCCGGCCTCGCCAACGCACTGGCCGACACCGCGCGCATCGTGCGTGCGCGCCGGCTGGTCGCCATGCTTCCTTCATCTTCTTCCTCTTCATCACTTTCAACCTCTTCCCAAGGCCGTCCATGAGCAATGTCCTGCGCCAGCATGCCGAACAGCAATTCGCCGAAGAACTCGAAGCGCTCCAGAAGGTCGACGACCGCCAGCGCCCGGCCAACTGGAAGCTCTCGCCCTGGGCCGTGCTCACCTACCTGATGGGCGGCAAGCTGGCCAACGGCTTCGAGGTCAGCCCCAAGTACATCGGCAATTCGCGGCTGATGGAAATCGCTGTGTCCACGCTCGCCACCGACCGCGCGCTGCTGCTGTACGGCGTGCCGGGCACGGCCAAGTCGTGGGTGTCGGAGCACCTGGCCGCCGCCGTGAGCGGCGACTCGACGATGCTGATCCAGGGCACCGCCGGCACCAGCGAAGAGCAGCTGCGCTACGGCTGGAACTACGCCGAGCTGCTGGCCCATGGCCCGTCCGAGAAGGCGCTGGTGCCGAGCCCGCTGGTGCACGCCATGCGCCTGGGCAAGATCGCGCGCGTCGAAGAACTCACGCGCATCCCGGCCGACGTGCAGGACTCGCTGATCACCGTGCTGTCGGAAAAGACGCTGCCCGTGCCCGAGCTCGGCACCGAGGTGCAGGCCACGCGCGGCTTCTCGGTGATTGCCACCGCCAACAACCGCGACAAGGGCGTGAACGAACTGTCGAGCGCGCTCAAGCGCCGCTTCAACACCGTGGTGCTGCCCGTGCCGTCGAGCGAGGCCGAGGAAGTGCAGATCGTCGTCAAGCGCGTCGGCGAGCTGGGCCGCGCGCTCGCGCTGCCGGCCGAGCCGCCCGCGCTGCAGGAAGTGCGCCGCGTGGTGCAGATCTTCCGCGAGCTGCGCAACGGCCAGACCGAAGACGGCAAGACGCGCATCAAGTCACCCACGTCGACGCTCTCGACCGCCGAAGCCATCTCGGTCATCAACAGCGGCATGGCGCTGGCCGGCCACTTCGGCGACGGCGTGCTGCGCTCGGTCGACGTGGCCTCGGGCCTGATCGGCGCGGTCATCAAGGACCCGGTGCAGGACCAGGTGGTGTGGAAGGAATACCTGGAGACCGTCGTCAAGGAACGGGCCGACTGGAAGGACCTGTACCGCGCCTGCCGCGAACAACTCTGACGCGAGCCGGCGCATGAGCACGAGCGCGGCGCCTTCGCCGCTGCACTACTTCGGCATCCGCCACCACGGCCCCGGCTGTGCGCGCAGCCTGCTGCGCGCCTTCGAGTCGCTGCAGCCCGACTGCATCCTCGTCGAGGGCCCGCCCGAGGCCGAGCCGCTGCTGTCCTTCCTGGCGCATGCCGACCTGCAACCGCCGGTGGCGGTGCTGATCCACGCGAGCGAGGACACCGGCCTGGCCGCGTTCTATCCCTTCGCCACCTTCTCGCCCGAATGGCAGGCGCTGCAATGGGGCGCCGCACGCGGCGTGCCCACGCGCTTCATCGACCTGCCGCAGGCGCACCGCATGGCGATCGAGCAGGCCGCGCGCGCGGCCGACGAGGCCAAGGCCGCAGAGCCTGAAGACACACCACTCGGCGATGACGAGACCGACACGGTGCCCGTCGCCGAAACGGTCGAAGCCCCCGAGGAAGAACAGGCCGCCAACACGCTGCCCGACGACCCCTTCGACTGGCTCGCCCACGCCGCCGGCTATGCCGACGGCGAGAGCTGGTGGAACCACATGGTCGAGGAACGCGGCGACGGCGAAGACCTGTTCGGCGCCATCGCCGAAGCCATGGCCGCCGTGCGCGCCGAAACGCCCGAAGACCGGCGCGGCGTGCGCGCGATGGAACGCGAGCAGCGGCGCGAAGCCTTCATGCGGCAATCGATCCGCGAGGCCGTCAAGGCCGGCCACCAGCGCATCGCCGTCGTCTGCGGTGCCTGGCACGTGCCCGCGCTGCAGGGCGCGGCCACCGCCAAGGCCGATGCCGCGCTGCTCAAGGGCCTGCCCAAGCTCAAGGTGCTCGCGACCTGGGTGCCGTGGACGTACCGGCACCTCACGAGCGCCAGCGGCTACGGCGCGGGCATCGATTCGCCGGGCTGGTACGAACACCTGTGGCAGCAGGGGCACGAAGTGGCGGGGCGCAGCACCGGCTGGCTCGCGCGCGTCGCGCGGCTGCTGCGCGAGCACGACCTCGACTGTTCCTCTGCCCACCTCATCGAGGCCACGCGCCTGGCCGACACGCTGGCCGCGCTGCGCGAGCGCCCCGCGCCCGGCCTGCCCGAGCTCGACGAGGCCGTGCGCAGCGTGATCTGCATGGGCGAGCAGGCGCCGCTCACGCTCATCCGCGAACGCCTCACGGTCGGCGACCGCATGGGCCAGGTGCCGGCCGACGTGCCCACCGTGCCGCTGCAGCGCGACCTCGAACAGGCGCAGAAGAGCCTGCGCCTGAAGCCCGAGGCCACCGCCAAGACGCTCGACCTCGACCTGCGCCAGCCCAACGACCTGGCGCGCAGCCACCTGCTGCACCGGCTGCGCCTGCTCGACCTGCCGTGGGGCGAGGTCACGGCCGGCCAGCGCGCGAGCCGCGGCACCTTCCACGAGGTGTGGCAGCTGCAGTGGCAGCCCGAGTTCGCGCTGCGCGTCATCGAGGCCAGCCGCTTCGGCGCGACCGTGGCGCATGCCGCCAGCGCGCGCGTGATGGAAGGGCTCGCGGCCGAGACCTCGCTCACCGCACTGGCCGAGCAGGTCGACACCGTGCTGCTGGCCGACCTGCCCGTGGCCGTGCAGGCCGTGACCCGCGCGCTCGAAGACCGCGCCGCGCTCACCGGCGACGCCGTGCAGCTCATCGGCGCCGTGCCGCCGCTGGCCAACGTGTTCCGCTACGGCAGCGTGCGCCAGACCGACAGCGCGCTGCTCTCGCACGTGCTCGACAGCCTCATCGTGCGCGGCGCCATCGGCCTGCCGATCGCCTGCGGCGCGCTCGACGCCGAAGCCGCCGAGTCGCTGCGCACCCGCCTCATCGGCGCGCACGATGCGGTGCGCCTGCGCGACGGCGAAGAAACGACCACCGCCTGGCGCAACGCGCTGCGCGCCATCGCCTTCGGCGAAACCGGCGCGCCGCTGCTGCGCGGCGTGAGCTGCCGGCTGCTGCTCGACGATGCGCAGATCGACAGCGACGGCGCCTCGCAGCAACTCGCGCGCAACCTCTCGGCCGGCGCGCCGCCCACCGATGCGGCGGCCTGGCTCGAAGGCTTTCTCAACCGCAACGCGATGGTGCTGCTGCACGACGATGCCGTGTGGTCGCTGGTCGACGGCTGGCTCGCGGGGCTCGGCGAAGAGCACTTCGTGCAGGTGCTGCCGCTGGTGCGGCGCAGCTTCGCGGACTTCTCGGGCGCCGACCGGCGCGCGCTCGGCGAACGCGCGAAACGCGGCGCCGTTGGCGGCACCTTGCCATCGGCGGTGGCTGCCACCGACTGGGACGAATCACGCGCGGTGCTCGCGCTGCCGCTGCTGCGGGAACTGCTGGGAGTGAAGGCATGAGCGCGAACCCGATGGAAGACGAGACCCTGCCGCCCACCGACCGCCTGCAACGCTGGCGCCTCGTGCTCGGCAGCGAAGCCAACGCGAGTTGCGGCGCCATCGAAGGCCGCGTGCGCGAGATCGACCAGGCGCTGGCCGCGCTCTACGAGGCCGACGGCCGGCGCGGCCTGGGCCAGGGCGGGCAGCGCGGCGGCCGCGGCGATTCGGCGCCCAGCGTGGCGCGCTGGCTCGGCGACATCCGCAAGTACTTTCCGAGCCAGGTGGTGCAGGTGATGCAGCGCGACGCGATGGAGCGCCTCAACCTGCGCCAGATGCTGCTGCAGCCCGAGATGCTCGAGAACGCGCAGCCCGACGTGCACCTGGTGGCCAACCTCGTCGCGCTGGCGAGTGTGATTCCGGCCGGCACCAAGGACACGGCGCGCGCCGTGGTGCGCAAGGTGGTCGACGAGCTCATGAAGAAGCTCGAGGAGCCGATGCGCAGCGCCGTGAGCGGCGCGCTCAACCGCAGCCAGCGCAACCGCCGCCCGCGCCACTCGGAGATCGACTGGCACCGCACCATCCGCGCCAACCTGCGCCACTGGCAGCCCGAGTACCGCACCGTGGTGCCGCAGACGCTGGTGGGCTACGGGCGCAAGGCGCGCCAGCCGCAGCGCGAAGTGATTTTGTGCATCGACCAGAGCGGCTCCATGGCCGCGTCGGTGGTCTATTCGAGCATCTTCGGCGCGGTGATGGCGAGCCTGCCGGCGGTGTCGACCAAGCTGGTGGTGTTCGACACCGCCGTGGTCGACATGACCGAGCAGCTGCAAGACCCGGTCGACCTGCTGTTCGGCGTGCAGCTGGGCGGTGGCACCGACATCAACGGCGCCGTGGGCTACTGCCAGACGCTGGTGCGCGAGCCGCGCAACACCATCCTGATCCTGATCTCCGACCTGTACGAAGGCGGCGTGGAAGACGGCCTGCTGCGCCGCGCCCACCAGCTGGTGGAGGCCGGCGTGCAGTTCATCGCGCTGCTGGCGCTCAGCGACGAGGGCGCGCCCTCGTACGACCGCGACCTGGCCGCCAAGCTCGCGGCGCTGGGCGTGCCCTCGTTCGCCTGCACGCCCGATGCGTTCCCGGGCCTCATGGCTGCCGCCATCAAGCGCGAGGACGTGTCGACCTGGGCCGCGGGGCAGGGCCTGAAGACCAGCCGGGCCGCCCCGTGACGCCGCGCCGCCTGCCCGACCTGAAGCGACGGCGGCTGGCTGCGCTGCTGGGTCTGGTGGCCGGCACGGCCTGGGCGCAGCCCTCCGACGACACCGCGCGGCCGATCCGCTGGATCGTGCCTTTCCCCACGGGCGCGATCGCCGACGTCGTCGCGCGCGCCATCGGTGCCCAGCTCACCATCGACACGGGCCAGCCGGTGCAGATCGAGAACCGGCCGGGCGGCAACACCGCGCTCGCCGCCCTCGAGGCCGCGCGCGCACCGGCCGACGGCCACACCGTGCTGTCGGCCGACAACGGCATGCTGGTGTTCAACCCGGCGCTGTACCGCAGCCTGAGCTACAGCCCGTCGCGCGATTTCACGCCGGTCACACAGCTGGTGCGACTGCCGATGGTGCTGCTGGTCGGCCCGGCCAGCGGCGTGCGCGATGCACGTGCCTTCATCGAGGACGCGCGCGCCTTTCCGGGCCGCTTCAGTTTTGCGTCGGCCGGCAACGGCAGCGCGCAGCACCTCGCGATGGAACTGCTGGCGCGCGAAGCGGGGCTGGAGATGGTGCATGTGCCGTACCGCAGCGCCGGGCCGGCGCTGGTCGAGGTGGCGGGTGGCCAGTTGCCGTTCGCGATGGGCGAACTCGCCACGGCGCGCCGCTTCATCCAGGGCGGCCGGCTGCGCGTGCTGGCGGTGGCGAACCCCGCGCGCCTGGAGCCGCTGCCGGGCGTGCCGACCTTCGCGGAACTGGGTTTGCCGAAGGTCGAGGCCGCGATCTTCCACGGCCTCGTGGCACCGGCCGGAACGCCGCCCGAGGTGGTGGCGCGGCTGCAGCGCGCGGTGGCCAGCGCCCTGCACAACCCGGTGGTGCAGCGCCGCCTCGCCGAGGCCGGCGTCGAGCCGGTGGGCGGCACGCCGGCCGAGTTCGAGACCCTGCTGGCGCGCGAGTCGGCGCGCTGGCATCCGCTGATCCGCGCGCTCAAGCTCTCGCTCGATTGAGCGCGCGACAGATCAGCGCGCAGCTGTGTCGTCGTCGTTGGGCAGGAAGGTCTCGCCCGGCGTCAGCGGCGCATGGCGGTAGCTGGCCGGCGTGCGGCTGAGCTTCACGGGCGCGCCGATGCCGCGGTAGCCGCCTTCCATCTCCACCACCATCTCGCGGTGCAGCGTGTGCGGGTGCTGCAGCGCGGCCGCCACCGGCAGCACGGGCGCGGCGGGCACGCCGGCGGCCATCAGCTGGTCGACCAGCGTGCGGCCGTCGAAGGCGGCGAGCGCGGCTTCGAGCTGCTGCTTGAGGCCGTCGCGGTTCACCGAGCGCGCGCCGGCGGTGCGGTACAGCGGGTCGTCGGCCAGCGCGGGCAGGCCGATGCAGCGGCAGAAGCTCGCGAACTGGCGGTCGTTGCCCACGGCCACGAAGATGGGGTCGGTGCCCGTGGCCAGCGCGTCGTAGGGGTAGATGTTGGGGTGCGCGTTGCCGGTGCGGCGCGGCGCCGTGCCGTCCATGAACCAGTTGGCCGCGTGCGGGTGCAGCAGCGAGAGGCCGCTGTCGTACAGCGCCGCCTCCACGAACTGGCCGCGTCCGCTGCGGTTGCGCTCCTGCAGCGCGAGCAGCACACCGATCACCGCGTTGAGCCCGGTCACCATGTCGACCACCGGCAGGCCCACGCGCAGCGGGCCGCCGTCGGCTTCGCCGTTGATGCTCATGATGCCGGTCATGGCCTGCACGGCGGCGTCGTAGCCCGGCAGCGCGCCCAGCGGGCCGTCGGCGCCGAAGCCCGACACGCGGCACCACACCAGGCGCGGAAAGCGCTGCGACAGCGCCTCGTAGCCGATGCCCCAGCGCTCCATCGTGCCGGTCTTGAAGTTCTCGATCAGCACGTCGGCCTCGGCCACCAGCGCCAGCAGCGCCTCGCGGCCTTCCTCGGTCGAGAAGTCCAGGTGCTGCACGCGCTTGTTGCGGTTCAGCCCGTGGTAGTACGAGGCCACGCCTTCCTTGAAGGGCGGGCCCCAGGTGCGCGTGTCGTCGCCCTGCGGTGGCTCGACCTTGAGCACGTCGGCGCCGTGGTCGCCGAGGATCTGGCCGCAGTACGGGCCACCGAGGATGCGCGAGATGTCGAGCACGCGGATGCCCGCGAGGGCGCCGGTCGAAGGGGAAGCGGTGGTCATGGGGTGGACTCGGAAGAAGAGGGAGCGGTGCGCGGCACCAGCTTGAAGGTGCCGGTGGCCAGCGCGAGCAACTCGCCGTCGGCGTTGCGCGCCTCGCCGCGCGCGAAGCACATCGCACGGCCGCGCCGCTCGCACACGGCGGTGGCGATCACGTCGCCGGCGCAGGGCGCGGTGTAGTGCACTGTGATGTCGACGGTGACCACGCCGAAGGCCGTGGGCGCGTGCGAGCGCACGGCGCTGGAGAGTGCGCAGTCGAACAGCACGGCGATCGCGCCGCCGTGCACGTCGCCGCGGCTGTTGGTGTGGTCGGCGCTGTAGGGCATGCGCACGCGCGCGCGCTCGTCGCCGATGGCCTCGCCGCGCAGCGCGAAGGCGCGCGCCATCGGCATGGGCAGGCCGAACAGCACGCCGGGCGGCTCGTCGATGAAAGCGGGGTCCTGCATGCGGCGCACTCCGTGGTCAGTCGAGCAGGCCGCGCTGGCGCAGGCGCGCCACGCGCTCCTTCTCGCGCGCGGTGGTGGCCAGCGCGTAACGGCGGTACTGCTCGGGGTCCATCGCGTTGGCCTGCTGGTTCAGCTGCTCCAGCACGCGCAGGCCGGCGGGCGATGCCAGCGCCTTGCGGAAGGCGTCGTGCACGGTCTTCACGCGGGCCGGGTCCATGCCGGCGGGGCCGGCGATGCCGTAGGGCGAATCGATGACCGCGTCCACGCCCTGTTCGCGCAGCGTGGGCACCTGCGGGTAGCGCTTGACGCGCTGCGGCGTGAGCATCACGAGGTAGCGCATCTTGCCGGCGTCGATGTGGGGCACGGCCACGCCCGACAGCGGCGCGGCATCGATGTGGCCGCCGAGGATGGCGTTGGTGACTTCGGCGTCGCCCTTGAAGGGCACCATGTTGAGCTGGACCTTCGCCATCTCGGCGGCTTCGTCCATCACGATGCGCGGCGTGCCCACCGCACCGGTGGCGCCGACATTCAGCTTGCCGGGGCGGCGCGCGGCATCGGCCGCGAAATCCTGCCAGGTCTTCCACGGCGCGTCGGCCTTCACCGCGAGGCCGAAGGTGTAGTCGGACAGCATCACCACGTACGAGAAGCTGCGCGCGGGGTCGAAGGCCACCTTGTTGATGAAGGGCTCGCGGTACACCGAGGCCGGCAGCACGGCCAGCGTGTAGCCGTCGGGCGTGGCGCGCACCAGCGCGGCGGCGCCGTTGGTGCCGCTCGCGCCGGGGCGGTTGTCGAGCACCACGGGCTGGCCGAGGGCCTTGCCGGCTTCTTCTGCCACGGCGCGCAGGTGCTGGTCGGTGGGGCCGCCCGCGGCATACGGAACGATCAGCGTGACGGGGCGTTGCGGGTAGGTCTCTGCGGTGGCGGCGCCGGCTGCGGTGAACAGCGCGGCGAGGGCGAGCAGGCGTGACAGCCGTTGCGTTTTCATCTTCTTGTCTCCTTGTTTTTCTTGTGCGTCGCGGCGGTCAGTCGAGCTGCGCGCCGGACTTCTTCACCACGTCCTTCCACTTGGCCGTTTCGCTGCCGATGAACTGCGCGAGCTTCTGCGGCGAGGTGTCCGCCGTGGCTTCCAGGCCCTGCGCGGCGAACATCTGCTTGACCTTCGGCGAGTTGAGCACCTCGGCGAACGCGTGGTTGAGCTTGGTCACGCGGTCGGGCGGCGTGCCGGCGGGCGCGACGATGCCGAAGAACACGCTCACGTCGTAGGGCTTGTGCAGCTGCTCGGTGATGGTCGGCACCTCGGGCAGCGCCTGCGAGCGGGCCGAGGTGGCCACGCCGAGTGCGCGCAGCTTGCCGGCCTTGACGTAGGGCAGCGCGGTGAGGATGTCGGTGAAGGTCATGCTGACCTGGTTGCCCAGCAGGTCGTTGAGCGCCGGGCCGGTGCCCTTGTAGGGCACGTGCAGCAGGTCGGTGCCGGCCACCGAGTTGAACAGCACACCCGCCAGGTGCGACGACGCGCCGTTGCCCGACGAGGCGTAGCTGAGCTTGCCCGGGTTGGCCTTGGCGTAGGCGACCAGCTCGGCCACGTTCTTCACCGGCAGGGCCGGGTTCACCACCAGGATGTTCGGCAGGTAGCCGACCTGGATCACGGGCGCGAAGCTCCTGGTCGGGTCGTAGCTGATCTTGCGGTACAGGCTCACGTTGATGGCCAGCGGGCCCGAGGTGCCGAACAGCAGCGTGTGGCCGTCGGCCTCGGCGCGTGCCACGTAGTCGGCGCCGATGTTGCCGCCCGCGCCCGCGCGGTTCTCCACGATCATGGGCTGGCCGAGCTTGTCGCGCAGCTCGGCGGCCAGCGTGCGCGCCATCGCGTCGGTCGGGCCGCCGGGCGGGAAGGGCACGACCAGCGTCATGGGCTTGGTCGGGAAGGCGCCGGGCTGGGCCTGCGCGGTGGGCGTGGCTGCCAGCAGCAGCGCGGCGCAGGCGGTGCCGAGGAGGAGGCTGAGTCGTTGTCGCATGGGGTCTTGTCTCCGTTGTTCTCGAAAAAGGGGCTCAGGCGGCCGTGCGCACCAGCGCGGCGTGCCAGTCGGCGGGCAGTGCGTCGGGCGCCAGCGGATCGCGCGGCAGCACGCGGTGCAGCAGCACCAGCTGGGCCCAGCGCAGGCGCGCGGCGGAGCCGCCGGCCGAGGCCTCCCAGGCCATCGCGGCGGCGCTGGTGCAGTGGTACAGCGCCGAGGCGGCCTGGCGCGCGAGCACGTCGCCGCCTTCGCGCGCGGCGGTCTCGGCCAGGGCGCAGGCGCGTGCCATCGTGTCGCGCAGCGCGGCGGCGAAGGCCGGCGTGAGTCCGGTGGCGTCGCCGATCAGCTTCTCGACGTGCGCGCGCAGCACGGGCAGCGAGCCTTCGCGCTTCACGGCGCGGATCACGTCGAGCGCGACGATGTTGCTGGTGCCTTCCCAGATCGATCCCAGGTGCGCGTCGCGCACGAGGCGCGGGTCGCTCCATTCCTCGATGTAGCCGCAGCCGCCGCGCACTTCCATCGCGTCGCCCGTGACCTGGCGCGCATCGCGGCACGCGCGGAACTTGATGAGCGGCGTGAGGATGCGCAGCAGCGCATACGCCTCGGGCTCGCCGGCGTCGGAGCGCGCCAGCGCCTGCGCGGTCTGGCAGACCATGGTGCGGGCCTGCTCGGACGGCACGCGCAGCTTGTCGAGCTGGCGCTGCATGAGCGGCATCTGTTCGAGCGCGCGGCCGAAGGCGCGGCGCTCGGAGGCGATGTACTCGGCCTCGGCCACCGCGCGGCGCATCAGGCCGGCGGAACGCACGCCGTTGGACAGGCGCGAGTTGTTGACCATGTCGGCCATCTGCTGGAAGCCGCGGCCTTCCTCGCCCACGAGGTAGGCCACGGCGCCTTCGAGGCGGATCTCGCCGCTGGCCATCGAGCGCGTGCCCAGCTTGTCCTTGAGCCGGATGATGCGGTAATGGTTGAGGCTGCCGTCGTCGAGTTCGCGCGGGAGCAGGAACAGCGACACGCCCTTCATGCCCGCGGGCGCGTCGTCGGCGCGCGCCAGCACCATCGCAAAGCCAGCGTCGGGGTTGGAGCAGAACCACTTGTCGCCGGCCAGGCGCCAGCTGCCGTCGGCCTGGCGCTGCGCGGTGGTGGCGGTGGCGGCGATGTCGGAGCCGGCGGCCTGCTCGGTCATGAACATCGCGCCCTGCGCGAGCTCGTCGAAGTCGAGCGAGGTCAGGCGCGGCAGGTACTTGGCGACCAGCTCGGGCGCGCCGAACTTCTTCAGCGTGCGCGTGAGCGAGTCGGTCATCGAGACCGGGCAGCACAGGCCGAACTCGGCCTGCACGAAGAGGTAGGTCAGCACGTACTTGACCAGCGGCGGCATCTTGCCGCTCCAGCCCAGCGTCTCGTCGCGGTGCGAGATGGCGGCCAGGCCGAACTCGCTGAGCGCCAGGCGCTCCATCTCGACATAGGCCGGGTGCTTGATGACCTTCTGCTCGTCGATGCCGGTGCGCGTGCGCTGCTTCAGCGTGGGCGGGTTGCGGTCGGCGGTGCCGGCCAGGTCGTCCAGCAGGCCGCCTGCCAGGCCGCCCAGGCGCTCGAAGTGCGGGCGCATGTGGGTGCGCAGGGCTTCGGGCAGGTACAGCGCGAGCAGCGTGTGCAGCTCGGTGTCGGTGGTGAAGAGGTTCTGGCCGTGGCGATCGGGGATCGGGTGCGCGGCGGCTGTGGCAGCGGAAGCAGCGGGTGTGGGCATGCGGGCGTCTCCTGGTTCGCCGCATTGTTGAGTTGGCAATGATCCGTGTCTAATATTGATTTGGTCTTGTACGATTTGATTTAGCTATTCATGGAACTGCGGCACCTGCGCTACTTCTCCGTGCTCGCCGAAGAGCTGCACTTCGGGCGCGCCGCGCGGCGGCTGGCCATTTCGCAGCCGCCGCTGTCGGTGGCGATCCGCCAGCTCGAAGACTCGGTGGGCGCGCGCCTGTTCGAGCGCAACAGCAAGGAGGTGCGGCTCACGCCCGCGGGCGAGGCGCTGCGCGTGTCGGCGCGGCGCGTGCTGCTGCAGGCCGAAGAGGCCGCGCTGGAGGCGCGCGACGTGGCCACCGGTTCGGCAGGCCGGCTGCGCATCGGCTTCGTGGGCGCCATGCTCTACCGCGGCCTGCCGCCCGCGCTGCGGGCGTTCCAGGCGCGGCATCCGGCGGTGCGCATCACGCTCAGCGAACTCAACTCCGGCGTGCAGATCGCCGAGCTGCTGCACGACCGGCTCGACCTGGGCTTTGTCCACACCAGCCGCATGCCGGCCGAGCTGCAGCACCGGCTGCTGCTGTCGGAGCCCTTCGTGGCCTGCCTGCCCGCGGGCCATGCGCTGGCGCGCAAGCGCGTGCTGGCGCCGGCCGACCTGCGTGCGCAGCCCTTCGTGCTGTTCTCGCGCGAGGCCTCACCCGATTACCACGAGCGCATCCTGTCGATCTGCGCCGACGCGGGCTTCCTGCCCGAGGTGCGCCACGAGGTGCGGCACTGGCTGGCCGTGGTGTCGCTGGTGTCGCAGGGCATGGGCGTGGCGCTGGTGCCGCAGGCGATGCGGCACTCGGCGCTGCGCGGCGCGGTGTTCCGCCCGCTCGACCGCGCGGTGGCGCAGTCGGAGGCCTATGGCGTGTGGCGCGCCGGGCCGGTCAATGTGCTGGTCGAGCGGCTGCTCGAAGGCGTGGCGCAGAGCCTGGCCGCGAACGCCGCTCAGTGATCACGCGTAGAGCGGTTCCTCGGCCATCTGCTCGCACTGGTCTTCCAGCACGAGGATCTGGCCCTTCCAGTAGTCGCTGGAGCCGAACCACGGGAAGTTGATCGGGAAGATCGGGTCTTCCCAGCGGCGCGCCAGCCAGGCGCTGTAGTGGATGAGCCGCAAGGTGCGCAGCGGCTCGATGAGCGCCAGCTCGCGGCGGTCGAATTCGCGGAACTGCTCGTAGCCGTCGAGCAGGCCCGACAGCTGCGCCGTGCGTTGCGCGCGGTCGCCCGACAGCAGCATCCACAGGTCTTGCACCGCGAAGCCCGTGCGCGCGTCGTCCAGGTCGACGAAGTGCGGGCCGCCGCCGGGGCGGTCGGTGGGCGTCCACAGGATGTTGCCGGGGTGCACGTCGCCGTGCAGGCGCAGCTTGCGGGGCTTGAAGTCGGAGGCCGGCGGCTGCAGCGCCAGGGCGGTGGCGCGAACCATGTCCAGCGCCTCGTTGCAGATTTTTTCCCAGTCGCGCTGCATGTCGAGCGGGATCTTGTCGTTCTCGAGCAGCCAGTCGCGCGAGTCCAGGCCGAAGGTCTGCAGGTCGAGCGCGGGGCGGGCCTCGAAGGGTTTGGCACTGCCCACCGTGTGGATGCGCGCCAGGAAGCGGCCCACCCATTCGAGCACCTCGAAGTTGTCCAGCTCGGGCGCGCGCCCGCCGCGGTAGGGGCTCACGCTGAAGGCAAAGCCGGCGTGGTGGTGCAGCGTCTTGCCGTCGAAGGCCAGCGGCGGCACGGCCGGCACCTCGCCGGCGGCCAGTTCGAGCGAGAAGGCGTGCTCTTCGAGGATCTCGGCCTCGCTCCAGCGGCCGGGGCGGTAGAACTTGAGCACCACGGCCGGGTGCGGGTTCGGGTCTTCCAGGTAGACCTGGTAGACCCGGTTTTCATAGGAGTTCAGGCCGGTGAGCCGGCCGTCGCCGTGCAGGCCGAGTGTCGCGAGCGCGTCGAGCACCACGTCGGGCGTGAGGCTCTCGTAAGGATGGGTGTTCGCGGGCGCGACAGAAGAAGGGGTCATGCGGCGATTGTCGCCACATGGGCCCCGTGCGGGTCAGCGAGCGCCCGCTTGTTTGTAAAGCGAAAGGATGTGGCCGGTGCGCGGGTCGCCCTTTCCGGCCAGCACCTGTGCGTAGGCGGCCTGCACCGCCTCGCCGCCGTGGTGGTGCTCGGTGTGCAGCCAGGGGTTGCTGGTGTCGGTCACCGTGGCCAGGAAGCGGTGCCACGCGGCCACCATGCGCCGCCCGAACTCGTCGGCGCCCCATTCGGTGGTGCGCTTCTTGATCTGCGCCGGCGCGAAGAACAGCGTGGCGCGCGGGCCGGTCAGGCTCTTGCCCGCGCCCTTGGCGGCGAGCTGCTCCACGTGCGTGCCGCCGATCGAGCTGCTGTACTTCAGGTTCGTGAAGCGCTCGTGGATCGCGGTGCGCAGCTCGCCGTTGCCGGCGAAGTCGATGTACACGCACGGGGTGTCGGCCGCGATGGTGTCCAGCGCGTCGTAGGTCACCACGCGGTCGTAGCAGCCCAGGCTCTGGCAGAAGGCCACGTTGGCGGGCGAGGTGAGGCCGACCACCTCGATGCCGTCGCGCTGGTGCAGCTGGAAGGCCGTGCCGTAGGCCGTCTTGCTCGACGCGCTCGACAGCAGCATGGTGGTGGCGCCGAAGAAGTCGTTGTCGGCCATGAAGTCGTCGATCAGCCACGAGGTGATGAACAGCGGGCGCAGCAGCGCCTGCAGGTCTTCGGTGTCGGTGGTGTACAGCGGGTCGGCGTTGCAGCGGAAGTACTGGTTGTAGACCGCGGGCAGCTCGGCGCGGTGCGCCGCCGCGTCGGTGAAGCGCGAGGGCGAGAGCCGGTCGGGGCTGAGCACCGCGCTCGTGGACATCGGCCAGTAGCCGTAGATCCGTTCGCCCACGGCCACGCCCGGGTGCTGCGACTGCACCACGCTCGCGAAGCCCCACACCGGGATGCTGCCCCAGCCTTCTTCCTCGGAGGGAAAGAACTGCCAGTAGCTCATCGCATCGCCGAAGGCGGCGTAGGTGATGTTGTTGGAGGTGAGCGCAAAGCTGTCGATGCGCACGCGCACCTGGCCGTCGGCCAGCGGCCGGTCGGAGGTGTCGGTGTGCAGGCGCGTGGTGGCCAGCTGGTCTTTGCGGATCAGGAGGTGGGTGGTGCTCATGGGGTCGATCTCCACGGGTGTGTGTTGAAGACGGGTGGCGGGACGGGCGAGACGTGCGGCCACATTAGCCAAGCTTGGTGAAAGGCGCTATCTCGGCGTGCGTTTCGGCGTCACCCGTGAGACAGACATGAAAAAAGCGCCCGGGCTTGGGGCCGGGGCGCTTTTTTCCGTGAAACCGTCAGAGCGGAATCAGACGATGGTGAGTTCCACGTCGATGTTGCCGCGCGTTGCGTTCGAGTAGGGGCAGACCTGGTGAGCCGTGTCGACCAGCAGCTTCTTCTGTGCGTCGTCGAGGCCGGGCAGCGAGATCGCCAGCTGCACCGAGATGCCGTAGGCCGCGCCGCCGTTCGTCGGGCCGAGGGAGACCTTCGAGTCGATGGCGACTTCTTCCGGCACCTTGACGCTGATCTTCGGGCCGACGGCCTTCATGGCGCCGATGAAGCAGGCGGCGTAGCCGACCGCGAACAGCTGCTCGGGGTTGGTGCCGGGCTTGCCCGAGCCGGGCGAGCTCAGCTTGACGTCGATGGCGCCGTCGCTGGACTTGCCGGCGCCGTCACGGCCGCCGACGGTGTGGGCTTCTGCGGTGTAGAGAACTTTGTCGAGCTTGGTGGTCATGGTGATTTCCTTTGGGCTTGGGGGTGGTGAAAGGGCTTCCTGGGGAGGCCGGGGAGAACTCAGTGTTTGTGTGGGTCAGGCGGCTTTGCGGATGCGGTCGCGCAGGGTCTGGATCTGCTGCGTGAGGGCGATCAGCTCGGGGACGGAGCATTCGGCGGCGGCCATGAGGCACTCGGGGACGTTGGCGGCACGGGACTTGAGCTTGCGGCCTGCGGTGGTGAGCGTGATGTGGACGCGGCGCTCGTCTGCGACGTCGCGGACTCGGGCTACGTAGCCGTTGGCTTCGAGGCGTTTTAGCAGCGGGGTGAGGGTGCCGGAATCTAAAGAGAGACGCTCGCCGAGGGCGGAGACGGTGGGGCCGTCTTGCTCCCAGAGGGCGAGCATCACGAGGTATTGGGGGTAGGTGAGCTGGAGCTTTTCTAGCAACGGCTTGTAGAGACGGGTCATTGCCAAGGAGGCGGAGTAGACGGCGAAGCAGAGCTGGTTGTCTAGCTTGAGCAGGTCGTCTGTGTTGGGTTTCGTTGGCATGGGGGAATTGTAGTTCGCAATTGAATTGTGTGCAATGTAGTTGTTTTGGGTGACTTGGGGTGGTGGTCGTTTTGCTTCCCGAGGCCGGGACTCGCCCCGGCGGGCGACTCACTTTCTTTTGCTTCGCCAAAAGAAAGTAAGCAAAGAAAAG